>JAZKDS010000452.1:5827-7389 GCA_040387455.1 Bacteroidota bacterium | reverse complement strand
AACTACCCGTAAACAACGCTATATCTTCTGGTTTGTAGTTATTAAGCGCGCTGTTATCTACATTTTTACCGTCAATCCATACGGCATAGGTTTTTTTGTCTTTATAGCTTTCAAGCTCTTTAGCTGTAGGTTGTTTCTTTTTTAGCCTTAAGGGCACATCAAACATATAACGGTCTTTTTCAGCATCGGTAAGTTCTTCATACATTTTGTTGAGCGCCATCCCTTTTACCTTGTCATCTACCACTACGCGCACGTTGCTGTAATAAGTATCGCGGCTTTGTTTTAAAGAGTCTTCCCGGGCAATGTATTGCAGTAAATCGTTGTATGGCGTTTCTTTAGCAACGGTTTCTGTACTAAGGCCATATACAAGCCCTGCCAGTACAGGTAAGGCAGCCAGCTTAAGCAGCAATGCCTTATTTTTTTTTGTGGTTTTTGTCATCATTGAGAAGCGTTTTTTAGTGATACCAAAATTGAGGCTGCTGGCCAGCGCATAGCTTGTACGGGGCGTAGCGCGTTGCAACAACAATTGCTGGTAGGTTATTACATTGTTGGTTTGTGTAAGTACGTTTTCATCGGCCAGGAACTCATGGTTGAGCTGTATGGCGCGCTTGTATAAATACAGTAGCGGGTTAAACCACATGAGGGTTTTAAGCGCTTCTATAAACAGTATATCATGTGTGTGTTTTTGGGTAACGTGTGCCAGCTCGTGTGCAAATAATTCAGGCTCTATACTGCGGTTTTGATATTCGTCTTTATTGATAAAGATGTAATTAAGAAATGTATGCGGCACTATGGCATCATTAACCAAAACCAGCATGGCATTTTTATAGGGCAGTGTTTCGCTTTGCGCGATAAGCTTACTGAAGAGCCATAGGTTTTTTATGAACCTGAATGCCAGTATAGCGGTTACTATACCATACAAACTCCACATAATATAAGGCAGGTAATTGACGTCCTGCTGTATTGTGCCATGTATAAAAGTTAAAGCTACAGCATTAGGCACAGGTTGCAAAACATCAGGCTGCAGCTGTACAGCTGTAACATTTACATAAACAGGAATGGTTATAAAAGGAATGACCAGGGAGAAAGGCAGGGCCGCCAAAAGGTAATAACGGTTAAAACGGTGTGTTTTTTCGCGCTCTAACAACAGGTAGTACAGCAACAAAAGTACTACCATACTTACTGTGCATTTTATAAGAAAGTCAGTCATTGTTGTGCTTTATTTGCAGCCCTGTCCCGGTTTTGCTCCCCGGACAGGCCTTGGTTTAACCACTCAAATTAATCTTTTTTATCGGTATCCTCTTTTGTTACCTTAAGAGTTAAGGCTTTACAGTAGTTTGGGTTTCCTGCTCTTCAAGCTGCCCGATTTTCCTGCTGCCAGTAGTAGGGTTGGTAATTACTGTTTTGCTGTTTTTTACCTCAACGCCATTTTTAAATTCTTTAGTGATTTTTAATTGATAGGTGTCGCCGGAGTAATGAAATTTATTAAAGTTAAGGTCATAATAAGCATGTGTATAAAAACTGAACTGGTAGGGTTGCGGGTGTGTTTTTGTACGTGCATT
>JAZKDS010000452.1:0-5817 GCA_040387455.1 Bacteroidota bacterium | reverse complement strand
AACTACCCGTAAACAACGCTATATCTTCTGGTTTGTAGTTATTAAGCGCGCTGTTATCTACATTTTTACCGTCAATCCATACGGCATAGGTTTTTTTGTCTTTATAGCTTTCAAGCTCTTTAGCTGTAGGTTGTTTCTTTTTTAGCCTTAAGGGCACATCAAACATATAACGGTCTTTTTCAGCATCGGTAAGTTCTTCATACATTTTGTTGAGCGCCATCCCTTTTACCTTGTCATCTACCACTACGCGCACGTTGCTGTAATAAGTATCGCGGCTTTGTTTTAAAGAGTCTTCCCGGGCAATGTATTGCAGTAAATCGTTGTATGGCGTTTCTTTAGCAACGGTTTCTGTACTAAGGCCATATACAAGCCCTGCCAGTACAGGTAAGGCAGCCAGCTTAAGCAGCAATGCCTTATTTTTTTTTGTGGTTTTTGTCATCATTGAGAAGCGTTTTTTAGTGATACCAAAATTGAGGCTGCTGGCCAGCGCATAGCTTGTACGGGGCGTAGCGCGTTGCAACAACAATTGCTGGTAGGTTATTACATTTTTGGTTTGTATAAGTACGTTTTCATCGGCCAGGAACTCGTGGTTGAGCTGTATGGCACGTTTGTATAAATACAGGAGCGGGTTAAACCACATCAGGGTTTTAAGCGCTTCTATAAACAGTATATCGAGCGTATGTTTTTGCGTAACGTGTGCCAGCTCGTGTGCAAATAATTCCGGCTCTATGCTGCGGTTTTGATATTCGTTTTTATTGATAAAGATGTAGTTAAGGAACGTGTGCGGTACTATGGCATCAGTAACCAAAACTAGTGTGGCATTTTGATGCGGTAGCGTTTGGTTTTGCTTTACCAGTTTTTTAAAGTGCCACAGGTTATAAATAAACCGAATCATCAGTACTAATGTTACCAGGCTATACATGCCCCATACAATGTAGGGTGTAGGGTTTGTTTGCTGCGCGGGCACTGGCAAGGTGTTTACTGCCGGCATAGGCAGTGTAGATGCTACAGCCTGGATGGGCGCCTCTATATAAATGGGAATGCTTATAAAGGGCAGCGCTACACTAAACACAAGTGCACTAAGCAGGTAAGCACGGTTAAAGCGGTGTATTTTTTGGTTTTGAAACAATGCATAATACAACAGCAACAGTACTGCCATACCTGCAGCCGATTTGAGGATATAATCTGTCATTGCTTTTTCTTTTGAATTTCTGTATCAATAATCCTGCGCAGTTCTTCCAGTTCGGCAGTGGTCATATCGGCCTCTTTTGTAAAGAACGATGCAAACTGCGACGCCGAGTTGTTAAAGAAGTTTTTAACCATGCTGTTTACCTGCTTACTAAAGTAATCTGATTTTTCTACAGCCGGAAAGTACTCACGGCTCTTGCCATACTCTTTATAGCCCACAAAGCCTTTATCAATCATGCGCTTTAGCAGGGTGGCTACAGTTGTAGCTGCCGGCTTAGGCTCTGGGAACAAATCCAGCAGGTCTTTCATAAAAGCTTTTTCGAGCTTCCATAACAGTTGCATCAGTTGTTCTTCGGTTTTGGTGAGTTGCATGTTCTACAAGTTTAGAATTACTTCTACAAATGTAGAGTATAAATTTATGCGTGCAAGCCTTTGGATAATTTTTTTGGCCTAAGCGGCGAATTTTAACAATATTTGCGCTTTTAAGTGTTAAACCTGTAAGATATAGCAACAAATATGGCCTCATACTTTACTACACTACTTTTATTAGCCACCCCGGTTTTATTTGCCCAACACAAAATTAGTGTGCAGGACAGCCTAACACAAACCCCCGTGCCATATGTAACCGTAAGCCTGTTAAATGGTTATGGCATTTATACCGATGCCAATGGGCAGGCGATCGTGCACGATGCCAACATTACAACCGTTGAGCTGTCATCAATAGGATACAGGACAAAAAAGGTTACCCTTGACAACATCAGTAGTGTGGTATACCTGCAACCGGAGCCATACAGCATTGAAGAAGTGGTTATAGCTGCCGCTACTGTTAAACATCAGGATAAGGTGTTTAAGCCCAAAAGCCACCAGAACGAAGCCAGGATGGCGGTAGGCAGGGTAGGGATAGTATATGCTGTTTATATACCCGGTTCATCTGAAGGCTTTATAAGTAACCTGGCGCTGCCCCTTATGAAGAAAGATTTTGTTATAAATACAGCTACCAATGACGATGTGTTTAAAGAAAGGACTTATAAAACACTGGTTAAAATAGAGTTTTTAGATAATGAGAATGGCGCGCCCGGCCCAAAATTCAGCGATTTTGAGCAGGTTATTACCGTAGGGGGCGGCAACCCAAAACTGTGTGAGGTAACGCTTGACGAAAATATTGCGCTGCCGCAAAACGGCCTGTTTGTCAAGCTGACTATTTTAGGCAAGGCCGATGATGCCGGTAACATGATTAACGAAATGCCTTATGATGTTGTAACAGATCGTGACGGTAAACAAACCCACCACTGGAAACAAATGCAGCCTAACTTCCCCTTATATGAGGTAAGCAAAGGCCAGATACCGGCGTATACCACCAATGCATTTGTTTCTGACGGAAAATGGAAGCCTATTGATAAACCTTTAATGTTTGATCCCGATGAGGTGTATAATGGATTTAGTATTGGTGTAGGCTATACCGTTATTATCTATAAGTAACTACTGCTTTGGTTCGGTTTTCTTCTCAAATTTAATGGTTTCAGTCTTTAAACTATCCGTACGGATTATATCATAAAGAAGGCTGTCGGTCATTACTTCTACCTTTAGTTTAGGCTGTTTTAAACTGTTGGCAGAGCTGCTGTATTGTAAGGCATCCTGTTTGGTAATGGTGTGGCGGTACAGGCGATAACCCTTAGCATTAATTACAATCTTGCGGCCCACATAAGGCGCATTTAGCGCTATGGTGCTGCTTACAAGTTTGTCGCGCTCAGGGCGGGTAAGCGTTTGGGTAACATTTATTACCATCTCGTCTTTATTTGGGTCGAGCTCAAAGGCATAGGGTATGTTTTTTACATTGCTTTTGGCTGCATCTGCTGTAGCAGCTAGGCTATAACCATGCAGCAGGCCGTTGCCTTTAGTCGCCGGGGTTTCTTTTTGGCTAGCGGTTTTGTTAGCCGTCGGAGCCGTTATAATTACGTCTTCGGTTGCGGGTACCGCAAGTTCGGATACGGTAGGTTGTGGTGTTATATAAATTGTTTTGGTTTGTACAGCCTCTACAGGTTTTATAAGGCTGTCCTTGCCGGTATTCTGTACTTGTGCGGGAGCTGAAGGGATGCTCTGCAACGTTTCTTTTACTACAGGGGTAACCTGATGGATAGTATCTTTATTTGGTATAATTAACCAGATTAAAATACCTAAAATAAGCATAGCACCTATGCCCATAAGCCATTTGCCACCATTGCCTTTTGAAGGTTCAGGAGGAGCCATGTTGGCCTCAATGTTTGCCCATAGCGCATCACCCGGAACTTCGTTAAACGAGCCGCTACGGTCTTTAAAATATGTGTCTAAATCCTTATCTTCCATCGCTTGCGGTTTTAGGGGTGTGGCTAAAAAAAGCTTTCTTTAATTTTTCGCGGGCATAGTTAAGCTGGCTTTTGCTGGTGCCCTCGCTTATGCCCAGCTGTTCGGCAATTTCGGTGTGTTTGTAGCCTTCTATGGCATACAGGTTAAATACAATACGTGCGCCTTCGGGTAATATTTTCAGCATTTGCTCAATATCACCTTCCAGTACCATGCTGTCGGTTTGGGCGGTATCGTGCAGGGGTATGGCATCTGGCTGTACCTCCTGCTGAAACGTGGTTTTTTTACGAAGCTCCATCAGGCAGCAGTTTACGGCAATGCGCAGTATCCAGCCTTCAAAACTGCCCTCGTTTTTATACTGCCCTATTTTTTGAAATACGGCTAAAAACGCATTCATGGCCATTTCTTCGGCGCGCTCCCTATCCTTCATATACCGCTTGCAAATGCCCATAACCTTAGCGCCAAATGTAGCGTACACCTGGTGCTGGGCCATGCGGTCATTTTTTTGGCAACCGGATATAAGCTGGGCTTCGGTCATTATTAATTAAAACGGATTATGTTTCTATTTGTGTCAAATTGCAGCACGCCGCTGCCCTGTATTAGCGTATTGGGTTTTGCAGGTGCTACAAACTCATCATATTCTAAAGGTACTACCTCGTTACCATCAAGATCTATAAAACCATACTGGCCGCCGCTGCTCACCATAAGCCAGTTGGGGTTAAAGCCTGTGGCTGCGGTTATGCTGTCGTACTTTGGGGCTACTACAATAATACCGTCAAAGCCTATCAGGCCCATCTGGTCGTCCTGCACTACAATGGCCAGTTCGGGGTTAAGCTCACCAAAAGGGTGCAGGGCATCATACTCTGGATTTAGCACCACATCGCCATTGGTATTTATATAGCCCATGCCCATAGAGGCATAGGTTTTTATCCATTTTGGCTGTGCAGCCTCCGGGCTGTTCAGGGCAAGTGTTTGTGCCTGCGTATACAATGATACGGCAAAAAGGCAAAGGGTAAGCATCTTTTTCATAGCAATTATGTTTTTAAAGTGGTCTGTTTCTTATAAAGATGCGGATGGGTAAGTATAGGGTTGGAACGGGCACAAAAAAAATCTGCACGAGGCAGATTTTTATATAATGGCGTTGTTTGTGTATTATTCCGGGGCCAGGGCAATGGCCAGGCCTTCCAGCTCATTGGTAATGTTTATCTGGCAGCCCAGGCGGCTGTTGGGCTTTACATAAAAAGCTTCGGCCAGCATGGCATCTTCATCGGGGCCCATTTCGGGCAGCGGCACATCATTAAGCACATAGCACTGGCATGATGCGCACATGGCCATACCCCCACAAATGCCGATAGTGCCTTCAGGAGCCAGCTCATAAGCCCTAACCAGTTCCATGATGTTCATGGCCATATCGGTAGGCGCCTGCACCGGGTGGGTAACACCATCGCGGTCGGTTATGTGTATTGTTACTTCGTTCATTAGTTGAAAGTTGTAAAGTTGAAGGTTAAAGTTAGCTTCACTCAACCTCAGTTGAAAGTTTGTAAAGTTGAAAGTTACAAAAGTTAGCCTACTCAAGCGTACGCACAAAACTTTTAAACATTCAACATTTCAACTTTATAAACAATTATTCTATTGCTTTCACCACTTGCTTTTCTGCTTCTTTACGGGTGCCGTCAAAGCCGTCTACACCGCTTACTGTGGTATATTTAAGCACATATTTTTTACCGGGGTTCAGTTTGTTGAAAACGCTTTGGCACATTAGTGTGGCTTCGTGGAAACCGCATAATATCAGCTTTAGTTTGCCCGGGTAGGTATTGATATCGCCTATAGCATAAATACCCTCAATATTGGTTTGATAATCGAGTGCGTTGTTAACCTTAATGGCATTCTTTTCTATTTCAAGGCCCCAGTTTGCAATGGCGCCTAACTTTGGCGTAAGCCCGAACAGCGGAATAAAATAATCGGTTTCTTTGATGCTTTTTACGCCATCAATTTCAAGCTCGATAGACTCTACTTTGCCATCGCCAAAAACGTTAGTTACTTCTGCCGGGGTAATAAGGTGTATTTTGCCCTGATGCTTAAGTTCGGTTACTTTTTCTACCGAGTCTAATGCGCCACGGAACTCGTTACGGCGGTGTACTAAGGTAACCTCGCTGGCTACATTAGCCAGGAATATACTCCAGTCAAGGGCAGAGTCGCCACCACCGGCAATAACAATGCGCTTATCGCGGAAAAGCTCAGGGTCTTTTACAAAATACTCCACGCCGTTTTCTTCATAGGCTGCAATAC
>JAZKDS010000451.1:3342-4067 GCA_040387455.1 Bacteroidota bacterium | reverse complement strand
AACACATTACTATACTGGTGCCTAATGGCGAAAACAACCTGAGCAGCATTGTGGGTGCTTACAAAATACTATCAAGGGCTAATGATTATCATAAGGAAAAAACGGGTAAAACCCTGTTTAAGATTGAGTTGGCCGGTATGGCAGATGAGGTTACATTTTACAACGGACTGTTTAGCGTAAAGCCGCACCGCGCTATAGCATCGATAAAGCAGACCGATCTGGTTATTATACCCTCGCTCAATCATAATTATACTAAGGCTTTAAAAGAAAATGAGCCTCTTACAGGCTGGATTTCATTACAATATAAAAATGGTGCCGAGATAGCCAGCATTTGTACCGGTGCTTTCCTGCTGGCTGCTGCCGGAGTGCTTGATGGCAAAAGCTGCTCTACGCATTGGGCTGCCGTCGACAATTTCAGGAGCATGTTCCCAAAGGTGCATTTGCAGCCGGATAAGCTTATTACCGATGAAAATGGTATTTATACTAATGGTGGGGCTTACTCGTTTCTTAACCTGCTTGTTTACCTGGTAGAAAAGTATTATGGCAGGCAAACAGCCATTTACTGCTCTAAGGTGTTCCAGATTGAAATGGGCCGCCACAGCCAGTCAGAATTTATAATATTCTCATCTCCACTCAGCACGATGCCGGCATCTCCAACGAAGAGATCAAGAACACCATCATTGAAAAGGTCATCAAGAAGGTGTGCCCCGCAGAGATGCTCAAAG
>JAZKDS010000451.1:0-3332 GCA_040387455.1 Bacteroidota bacterium | reverse complement strand
CAGAGTTTATAATATTTAAGGGGCAAAAGCAGCATGAAGATGCTATGGTAAAAGAGGCACAGGCTTTTATAGAGCGTAATCTGCACCAAAAGATATCAATAGAACACCTGTCGGCTAAATTTGCTGTAGGGCGCCGTAATTTTGACCGCCGGTTTATTAAAGCCACAGGCAATACCCCGCTGGAGTATTTGCAACGGGTAAAGATAGAGTGGGCCAAACGAGCCTTTGAAACCAGCCGGAAAACCATAAATGAGGTTATGTATGAGGTGGGCTATGCCGATGTAAAAGCGTTTAGGGAGGTATTCCGTAAAGTTACCGGCATGTCTCCGCTTGACTATCGGGGTCGTTATAATAAGGAGCTTGTTTTATAGTTTTGTAAACAGGTATTTATGCTATTTTTATAGCCGTAGAGTAAAAAATTAAAGCATTATTACATTTTAATTTTTTCTTGCATTATCATTTGTTTTTTTTAGTGAGGCAGCGGCCTCTTGGCGCATCGCCTTCATGAAGCACAATTTCAGAATGCAAAAAGTGTGCGGCGGCGGCAGAATCTTTTACTTTGACGGCACTTCGTGCTAACATTTCCGCTTCAAACTCATTCAATACACTTATCCGTATTCCGGTTTTTCTCCAATCCGATGAAGGCCCGCAACCCTTTAGGATGCCCCTTGCTAATGTTAGCGCGTCCAGCAATGCCTGGTTTGCCCCCTGTCCTTTAAACGGGCTCATAGGGTGGGCTGCATCGCCAATTAATGTTATCGGCCCTGTTTTTGCAAACACTTCCGGCTTTAGTAATTCTCTGTCATATACCGGGTAGCCTGAAATATTTATTTCTGGCGTTGCTGCTAAAATTTGTGGTACAGGATTGTGCCATTGTGTCCTGAGGCAGGCTTCTTGCTTTAGTGCCTTTGGCCCCAGGGCACTTAATGCCCTGGCTTCTTCTTCGGGCATCGGAAAGCTGAGTTGCCACATTACAGAGTCTGCGGTATAGGGCATTATATAAATACGTTCATTGCCATTCGCTGTTTGAAATACAGTAGCCCCGTCCAGCAAAGGGCTATTAATGCCGCTAAGCGCGCTTAAAGGGCATATGCCTAATATCACAATACAATCAAGGTAACGTAACGGGGTAATATCATCATCAATAAGTAGCCTGCGTACTGCAGTACGTATACCATCTGCACCCACAAGCAAGTTAGCCCTGTGGCTTTTAATTTGCCCATTTACCAGAAAGCTGAGTTCAATGCTGTTGCTTTCGTGTTCTTTAAAATTTACTAACTGATGGCCCCACTGTACAGCGTGTGTGCCAAGTTGTTCAAGCAACGCATGGCGCAACGATTGCCGTGCAATATGTACATTTGAACGTTTGGCAGGTGTAGTAGCACCAGATGGCATCCATTTTCTGTTACCCCATTCGCCAATCACTTTTCCGTCGGGGGTATGAACCACGTGCCTTGTTGAAATAACGCCATCTTTTAATGAGGAAATGCCAAAACTTTCAATGGCCTTACTGGCTTGTTGCAACGTGAGCCCATAGCCCTGAGAACGGACATTAAAGTTGCTGTCGCGCTCATAAAGGGTAAAAGGTATACCGCGGTGCAGGCAGGCCACGGCAAGGGCTACTCCTCCTATACCGGCGCCAACAATAGCCACATGCGGGTAGTTTTTGGTATCTGCCACGGGAGGGCCAGGGGCATGAACCAATCCGGAGCCGGAACAGTTTTGGCATGTATACAAGTGCCCTTTCGGGCGAACCGGCGCTGTGCCATTGCCATTGCCTTTTTCAAACAGGTCAAGTTCGGCCCTGTAGCGTAGCTGTTCTTTCTTGCTCAGCCCCCGGCTTTTTTTGCCCCGTCCGAGGCATTCCCTACATATAGCATGGCTTTCTCCTTCATTTTCCGCTTTCATCACTTAATATTGATATCTTTTATACCTGATTATAAAGAAAAGGTTACATGTGCTAAACCCTTAAGGATGCAAATATACTTTTTAAAAACAATAGCTTACTCCTGTGCTGTGCAATGTGTTATATAAATAGTTTTTCAAATTGCTTAAAGGTTTCGTCCGGTTTACGATCTAAATGCATAAAATAGTTACATTGCCAGGTTTGAGTTTTCTTAGCCAGGGGTGCAATAGTGTTAACCCATGGTGCATATACCCTGAATGACAGTTTTCCGCTTTTTTCCTCTTTAGAATAAATACCTTTTTTTATGAGGATTTCTTTGTAAAAAATAAACACCCCGTGGTAATCTTGATTAAAAGTGGCAATAAAAACGAAGTCAATAGTGTCATCTACATCAATAGGAATTATTTTTCCTGAACTTTTAGATCGTTTATAAAGAGCTACAAACTGTCCTGCCTTGGTAGGGGTTGTTTTTGCCACACGAAAAAGTATTTTCTTTCCTGTAATTGATAAAGCCGTTCCTCCATATTCTGAATTTTCTGAATTTCTTGTGGGACCGCTGGTTATTTCAAGCTGCATTGGGGCAACAAAATTTTCAATAAAATCGCTCAATTGAAACGGAATAGTGCCGTTTTCAGGACTAACTTCCCATCCATGTGGGGCTGAGTCTAAATTTTTATTTTCTTGATTCATGTGTAATGCAGCCTAATGCAATTGAGAGCTAATTTAAAGATAAAAACGTCTTGCTATAGCTTTACATAATATAAAACACTGTTTAAAAAAAAAATGAGAGGTAAATAGGATAGCCATGGTTTAGAAAGTGATGATTTGTATGCGGACCGATAGTTTAAAGCGCAGGAAAGCGTAATGGAATGTTTACAAAAGCTAAAGCACAAGTTTATTGATATGAATTGGGTACATTACAACCACATCATTAGGGAACTTAAGTATGGGTATGTAGATGCTGTTAAAGAAGAAACGCGGAATTTAGAAGAATAAAATTTTAGCGTTGGAAAGACTTTAATGTTAACATATTCTTAATGATCACTATTTTATCGAAGATTTAAGTAGTGTATCAGGTATTTGGCTAGTACTATTAATTTTCATAAAAACAATTATTACTTTCGGATAACAATCAATATTAATTAACTATTTTTTTATGAAAATTACAAAATTTCTTACAATTGCTCTTTGTGGCCTATTCTTTTCATGTTCTACAGACAGTACTATGACACAAGATGGCGCAGTAGAAACAACCTCCCACAGTTCTGCAAGGATAATTGATTCTAAGGTAAGTTCACTCTCTAAAGAATTCATTTCTATTGTTGCTTCTCCTGCCTGGAAAAATCAAAAGGTAGCAACAGATCAATTTGCTGATATGATGAAGAATACTTACGTGGAGTTTCAAAGTGTTTCTCAATTCAGCTCA
>JAZKDS010000450.1:3209-4814 GCA_040387455.1 Bacteroidota bacterium | reverse complement strand
GCCTAAATTATCGGTATTAATTTTTGAAAAGTTTACCCCGCCTTTTACACCAAGGTTAACTTGCGCGCTTGCACTGATGCTTACTGCTGTCAATAACAAAACGCTTAATAGATACTTTTTCATTTTTTTAATTTTAGTTTAACATAGTATTGTGTGGGTTTAGACGTTGTTATTGCAAATGGTTTAACAATAGCTGTACCAATTTTTTTACCATTGCCCACACCGTATTTTTTCTATTTTTGTTAAAATTTATTTAAACATGGCCGAAATAAGCATCAGCAATAAAGACTGGGAGAAAGTAAAAATTAAAGTACAACGTAAGTACAACCATTTAACGGACGCTCAATTAGCTTACACCGAAGGACAGGAAGATGCGCTGATAACCAATTTAATGAAATTGGTAAACCGTAACCGCGAGTATGTAGTATTTACCTTAACGAAAGCTTTGGTGAATATTGACAATAATAGACTATAAAAAGAGTTATCTGTTTTATAAGCAGTTTTTGTAGCTTTATATTTATAAGATATTTTTTCTATGGAAAAGGGTGTGAAAGTTAAAAGCAATAAATTCCTTTTATCGGCCGGTGTAATTACGCTGGCTGTAAGTTTGTGGAGTTTTAGTGATGATCTGTTTCAGATCTCAAAAAATCTGGAAGTATTTGCATCCCTTTACAAAGAGGTTAATATTAATTATGTTGACGATATCAACTCGGCCAAATTTTTAAAAACCGGTGCCGATGCCATGTTGGATGGCTTAGACCCCTACACCGAGTTTGTGCCCGAGAGCGAAATTGAAGATTACAAACTGCACTACGTTAGCACCCAGTACGGCGGTATAGGCGCAAGCATCTTCTCGCGAGAAAATAAGGTATACATCTCTAATGTGTTTGAGGGGTTCCCTGCCCAAAAGGCTGATATCCGTCCCGGCGACCAGTTGATGAAGATCAATGACATTGTACTTGATGGCAAAAACAGCGACCAGGTTAGCCAGTTGCTAAAAGGATCAAAAGGTGCTACAGTTAAGTTGCTTTTAAAACGAGATAACGAAGCGGCCGTAGAAAAAAACATCGCCCGCGATGAGATAAAACAGCCAAACGTATCTTATTATGGTATGGTTGATGGCAACATGGGCTATATTAAGCTGGACAGGTTTTTAGAAAACTCTGCACAAGAGGTTACTGATGCTTTGGTAGCTGTTAAAAAGAATAACCCTAACGGTATTATACTCGACCTAAGATCAAACGGTGGTGGTATTTTGCAGGAGGCTGTTAAAATTGTGAACCTGTTTGTACAGCGCGATATTGAAGTAGTATCTCAAAAAGGAAAAGTAAAAGAGAAAAATTACACCTATCGTACCCAAGCCACCCCATTAGCTGCCGATTTACCTTTGGTGGTGTTGGTAAACTCGCGCTCGGCATCAGCATCAGAAATTGTGGCGGGCGCTATACAAGATCTTGATCGTGGCGTGGTTATTGGCCAGCGCAGCTATGGTAAAGGTTTAGTGCAGCAAACTTTTCCGTTGCCTTATAATAGTTTGGTAAAGATCACCATAGCTAAGTACTATGTGCCATCGGGCCGTTGTATACAGGAATTAGATTATGCGCA
>JAZKDS010000450.1:0-3199 GCA_040387455.1 Bacteroidota bacterium | reverse complement strand
ATGGCTCTGTAGTAAAGGTAGCCGACTCTACTTTAAAAGAGTTTAAAACCAAAAACGGCCGTTCTGTTTATGATGGTAGTGGTATTTATCCGGATGTGCCGATAAAAGCTGAAACTTATGCAAACATTACCCAAACCCTTGTTGGTAAGTTGTTTGTATTTGATTATGCTACAAAATATCGTAACAGCCATCCTAAAATTGCCGAGGCCGGCACCTTCAATTTAACCGATGCCGAGTATGATGATTTTGTAAAGTATCTGGGCGACAAAAATTACACCTATAACACTACTACAGAAAAGGTACTTACGGCGCTAAAAACAGAAGCTACTAAAGAGAAACAATTTAACCAGATACAGGCAGAATACGACGTCTTAAAAAACAAAATTGCAGCCAGCAAAAAAACTGATTTGCAATTACATAAGGCAGAAATAAAAGAGACCTTGCAAAGCGAGATCGTGTCGCGTTATTATTACGACAAGGGCCGTTACTTAGATAACTTTAAGCACGATGCCGAACTTGCCCAGGCGGTAAAAACCATTCAGGACAAAACCCAGTTAGCCGCTATTTTAAACGGCGATGGCGCTTATAAGGTAATTGGCAAACCTGTTATAGCCGCCCTGCCTGATAAAGCAGGCGACAAAAAGACGGATATAGATCAATGATTTTTTAGAAAGAGTCAAAAATCAAAATATATGGAGCGATGGGGTAACCCGTCGCTTTCTTTCGTTTACCGGTGTTTTTTGGATTTTGATGGATTATAATATCGTGTTTATCCTATTCAAGAGAAATTCTATAATCATTCCAATCCCAAAAATCATACTTACTAAACTTTTTATCGTAATAGTTGTCTTATACCCAAATAACATCTATTAGCTATGAAAAAGATAATTTTAGCCGCAGCCCTTTTATTTGGTACCGCTGCATATCAGCAAGCAAACGCGCAAATAAGTTTAAATATTAACATTGGAAGCCAGCCAGACTGGGGCCCTGTTGGATATGATCATGTAGATTATTACTACATGCCCGATGTAGACGCGTATTATGATGTGCCAAATCATCAATATATATACCTGTCAAACAATACCTGGACACGCCGCAGCTATTTGCCGGCGGCATATAACTTTAACCCATACACCAGCTACAAAGTAGTAGTTAACGAGCCGCGTCCATGGACACGCGCTACTGTTTACAGAACCAAGTATGCCAGCTATAAAGGCCGCCCAAGTACAGTAGTAATTCGCGATAGCCGCGATGTGAAATACAAAGACCATTGGAAACCTGCCAAAGTTAAAAAAGGCGGTCCCGGTAACAGCGATTTTGGCCACAGCCGTGGTAAAGGAAAGGGACATGACAAAGGCAACGGTAAAGGCCATGGCAAACATTAATTAATAAACTACTTATAATATAACAGGCTCGTCGGTATTGACGGGCCTGTTTTGTTCGGGGTGGCTGATAGGGATTTTATTTATTTTCTGATAATGAAACCAATTGCCTGATATATGCTTGTAAGTTGTATGAACAACGAGCCAATTCCTGAAAATTTAGATGTACTGAAAGCTTTTGCAGTTTTTGCAGCCCAAAAGGGCCATAATGCATCTGTTATAAATGATTCGGTTGTTATCAGAAATGTCACCAATCCCAATAATAACTTCAGGATATTTAAACAAGATGGTAACTACCTGGTGTATACCATTTGTGTTTCGCCTGCGGACTACGAGTATACTGCAAAATGTATAGTGTACCTGTTATTGGCAGAATATAATACAGCCAACGCTAACTCTACCCATTTTCATATAAATTTTAAGGTGCAGTTATAGCATACTGCAAACGTTTTACATTCAATGTTAAAAACGTATTTTTGGCGCCACATGGCCACAGGTAATAAACTTTATTTCGCGTCTGATTTTCATTTAGGTACAGGTACGTATGCTCAAACCCGCCAGCGTGAGGACAGAATAGTACGTTGGCTTGACCAAATAAAAACCGACGCTGCCGAGTTATATTTAATGGGCGATGTTTTTGATTTTTGGTTTGAATATAAAACCGTAGTGCCACGTGGCTACATTCGTTTTTTAGGCAAACTTGCCGAACTGGCCGATACCGGCATAAAAATAACCCTGTTTAAAGGCAACCACGATATGTGGATGTTTGACTATTTCGAAACAGAACTTGGTGCTACCATCATCAGCAATGAGTTGGAGATTGAGCGCAACGGCAAAAAGTTTTACCTGCACCACGGCGATGGCCTTGGCCCAGGCGATGCTATGTATAAGGGGTTGAAAAAAATATTTCGCAGTAAATTATGCCAGTGGTTGTTTGCGCGCTTGCATCCTAACCTGGGTGTTGGGATAGCTAATTATTGGTCTAGACATAGCCGCATAGCGGGCGAACATAATGAAAAACGCAAGGTTGCCGAGCAGGAGTGGCTTGAAGTTTACAGTCGCGAGGCATTGCAAACCCGTTATTATGATTACCTGATATTTGGCCATCGCCATTTACCCTTAGATATTAAGCTTGATGACAAAAGCCGCTACGTAAACCTTGGCGAATGGGTAAACTACAATACCTATGCTGTTTTTGACGGCGAGGAACTTATACTTCAATATTTCGAGAAAGAACATTAGCGCCTTTGTCATTATAGGTTAAGCTTTTACGTTTAGGCCTTAACCTTTTACCTTTCTACTTAAAAAAATCTGTACCTTTGTAGGCTTTTAAAAATGGGCAAGTAACCGCTCAATTTATAGTATAACACATCATGTTAGAGAAATTAGAACTAATATACCAACGCTGGAAAACAGTAGAAGGCGAACTAAGCAGCCCTGATGCCATGGCTGATATGAAGCGTTTTGCCCAGCTTAATAAAGAATATAAAGATTTAGCTAAGATTGTTGACGAGTATAATATTTACCGCAACGTGATGAGCAATATCACCACCAATAAAGACATTTTAGCTACCGAGAAAGATCAGGAGTTTAGAGAGATGGCTAAGTCTGAGCTTGATGAACTTTTAGTACAGCAGGAAGAAATGGAAGAAAAGATCCGTTTGATGTTGATACCTAAAGATCCGGAAGACTCTAAAAACGCTATCGTCGAGATACGTGGTGGTACCGGTGGCGACGAGGCTTCCATATTTGCCGGCGACCTTTACCGCATGTATATGCGCTATTGCGAGAAACGCGGCTGGAAAACAGAATTGGTT
>JAZKDS010000449.1:0-1819 GCA_040387455.1 Bacteroidota bacterium | reverse complement strand
TTACCCTAATGCATATCATAACGTTTTTTGAGTTTTCTCCTGCACCTTTAAAGTATTTCACCTTTATTATTGCAACTGCAAAGACTTTATCAATCTAGCGGGCAGAACCTTTTTGAAAAGGGAATAGAAATAGTCTATATACAAATAAGCAATGAATTTATGAGGCTTTAAAAGTGATTATACGGATCGGTATATCGGTCTGTAAAGGCTGAAACCCGGAGAAATTAAAACCGGGAAGAATAAAAATACCACGAATAAATAATGCCTACCAGATGTTAAGCTTAGTGTATTTCATCACCATAAAACATAAATCCCCAAACCAGTGCAACGCCAAAGCCAATGAGAATAAGGCCTGAGATTTTATTTATGATATGGATGTTGTGGGGTGTAAGTTTTCTCCTGATCTTGCCTGCCAGTAATACCTTGGCCACATCAAAGCCTAATACAAGCAACAAGCATGTTGTGAACATTACCAGGCGGTAAGTAAGAGGCTCAACAACCACCGTGGTGGAAATAACCAGCCAAAAAGCAATTACTGAGGGGTTCAGAGTGTTCATAAAAAAGCCTGAAAGGAACACTTTTACGTAATCTCCCCTACTAAAGTCAACTGTGGCTAATGCACCATGTTCGGAAATACTAAGTTTTTTAAAGAAGAGGACATAAACGCCTATTCCAATAAGCAAAGCACTGCCCCCGTAAGCAATGGGCGCTTTATAGTCTAAAAGATTTCTGAATAGTTCTGTAAAAACATTGCTGATTAATACCAGTGCAATATCACTAGCACTTACCCCAGCGATAAAGGTAATTCCACCTTTAACGCCGTTGTTGATACTTTGTTTTAGTATAGAAAATATAACGGGGCCGACGGATATACTTAGCGTTAATCCTAATACGATACCTTTTATCAGTGCTAAAAAAAACATTCAGTAGAATAAGGATATTTAATCGGGGGATAAAAATTGCTGCCACTCTTTAAGCATATTGCCTTTGAGTACCCTTGGAAATTTGTGCTGGCCGCCCATTTTGCCTTTGACCGTCATGAATTCCATAAATTTCTGTTCGGGTAAAACATTTAGCCTAACTTCCTTTAAAGCACTACCACGTTCAACCGCATAGTCGTCGTTTAGGTCTTTTAAGCGCTGGTCTATTTTGCTGCAAAGCAAATTTGAGTCTATCTCGTCGTTGCAGGCAACATACCAGTGATGGGCAAAAAAACTTCCAAATGGCTCCCCGGAAACGGTATATTCAGGTATAGATATATTTAGTTCTTCACTAACCAGTTGCACTGCCTTGTTCATGTTGTCTACACTAAGGTGTTCGCCTACAAGACTAAGGAAGTGTTTGGTTCTACCTGTGATAATTAGTTCAGCTCTTTCCAGATCGGTAAACCTAATGGTATCACCAATCAAATATCTCCATGCACCCGCTGCCGTACTTAAAAGGATTGCGTAGTCCTTACCTTCAACAACCTGGTCCATTAGTAAGGCTTCGTGACCGGGTACAAGGTCACCATTTGCATCGAAATTCATGTCATCAAATGGAACAAACTCGAAGAAAATATGGTCGTTGGTAACCAGGCGCATTCCCTTACAATTAGCCCTGTCCTGGTAAGCGATAAAGCCTTCAGAAGAAAGATAGGTTTCTATATAAATCAGCGGTTTGCCGAGTAATTTTTCAAAGCCTTTTTTATAAGGTTCGAAGCTTACGCCGCCATGAACAAAAAAAGTAAGGTTTGGCCAGATGTCATGTATGTTGTTTACCTTGTATTTAGCAACAATCATTTCCATGCACATCTGTATCCAGGCGGGAACACCAACAA
>JAZKDS010000448.1:0-5190 GCA_040387455.1 Bacteroidota bacterium | reverse complement strand
GGGGTAAGCAGCATTTTATCGCCTTTAGTAAGTATAACCGCCTGTAGCACATTTACTGTTTGTGCAAGGTTAGCCATGCGCAAGCGCTTGCTGTGGTTGTTAAAAATGTTTAGTGTTGTGCCGGCTATCATGGCATCGCGCATGGTGTTTTGCTGATACAGGAAGCCCGGGTTTGTACCCTCTTCTACATCATACCATCCGCCCCACTCATCTACAATAAGGGCAATTTTACCTTGTGGATCATACTTGTCCATTATCTCGGTGTGCTTTGTAACCAGCTCTTCCATTTTAAGGGCTGTTTTCATCGTTTCAAAATACTGGCCTTCGTCAAATTTTGTAGATGAACCTTTTTTATCCCAGGTTACAAATGAGTAAGAGTGTAATGCTACACCCTCTATAAGGTTTTTAGGAATATCGCGCATAAGCACCTCTGTCCAGTGGTAATCGGCTACGTTAGCACCCGATGCAATACGGAAAAGGCCGCCTGTGTTGCTCCAGTCGCTCATAAAGGTAGAGTACTGGCGGTACAGGTTTGCATAGTACTCTGGTGTCATGTTGCCACCACAGCCCCACATTTCGTTACCTACACCCCAAAACTTAACGCCCCATGGTGTATCGCGGTTATTTTTTTTACGGAGTTCGCTCATTGGGCTGCCTCCCTGGTGGTTTACATACTGTACCCACTCTGTAAATTCCTGAACGGTACCACTGCCCACATTTGCAGCCAGGTAAGGCTCTGTGCCCAGAGTTTCGCACAGGTCAAGAAAATCGTGCGTGCCAAAGCTGTTATCTTCGGTAACACCGCCCCACCACTGGTTTACCATGGTAGGTCTTTTGCTTTTATCGCCTATACCATCTTTCCAGTGGTAAGTATCGGCAAAACAGCCGCCAGGCCAGCGCAGGTTAGGTATACCCAGCTCTTTTAGCGCGGTAATAATATCATTGCGCACACCGTTTGTGTTAGGTATGGCGCTTTTCTCGCCTACATAAAAACCATCATAAATACAACGCCCCAGGTGTTCAGAAAAATGTCCGTAAATATGCTTGCTAATTGTAGGTGCATCGGCCTGAGCCGTTATGCTTACTGTAGATTTTTGTTGTGCTGCGGCTGGCAAAAAGCTACCGGCTGCAAGTAAAAATAATGTTGTGTATTGTTTTAAATGGCTCATAGCGTATTAAAATTTTAATATCACGCAGCGGGTATTTTACTTTACCCACTGCATGATATTAAGTTTATGAATTATAAAAGAATTAGTAACCTGTATTTTGTATAGTACCTTGATTAGTATCCATTTCTAACTGCGGTATAGGGAAGTATTCTCTGCCCGGAGCATAGGTGTTAAACTCTGCATCACGTGATTTTAACCATGCAAGCTTGGTTGCATCCTGCAGCCAGCCCCAACGGCGAATATCATCTGCACGGTGGCCTTCAAGCGCAAACTCAAGCATTCTTTCATGGCCTATCTGCTCACGCATTTGTGCCTGTGTCATGTTAGGGTGTACTGTTGCAAGATTTGCAAGACCTACACGGCCCCTTACCATTTGTATGTAAGTATAAGCACCTGCTGTATCGCCGGTTTCGTTAAGGCACTCGGCATACATCATCAGTACATCGGCATAGCGCATAAGGCGCTCGTTTATACCGCTCCTCCAGTCCATCTCGTTAGCAAAATCGCCATCAGAGTTTTGGTATTTACGGCAATACAAATCGTTTAAGTCTGATGCGTTATTGGCATAAACCGTAGCAAAGCTCTGGCCGTAAAGCATAGTGCCGGGCTTGTTGTAAAATATAGTGGCATCAAGCCTTGGGTCTACGTCGCCGCTGGCTGTAGGCTCCTGCTGAAATTCATTAAAAAGTGTCCATGTAGGCTGCACATCTGTAAAGCCAAATTGCCTTGGGCCATAAGTAATGGCGCGTGCACTGGCTTTACCCCAGTCTGTTGCAGGTATACCACCCCAGCCTAAAACCACACCACCTGCCTCACGGCTAAACTGTACCTCAAATATAGATTCTGAGTTGTTTTCGTTAGCGGTAGTAAAGTTATCGCGGTAGTTGCTTACAAGGCTGTATACGCCAAGGTTTATAACACTTTCAAAAGTAGCTTTTGCGCTGGCAAAATCCCGAGTAAACAACTGCGCCTTGCCAAGGTATGCTAAAGCAGCACCCTTAGTAGCGCGGCCGCTAAGATTTTGGTCTAACGGGTTAGAAAGCCCGTTGTAAGATACCGGAAGCATATCTGCCGCCATCTGGAAATCTTCCTTAACCTGAGCCCATCCTTCGGCTTCGGTTTTTTGCGGGTGCTTAAGCTCATCTAATGATAGTGGAATAGGCACATTTTTAAACATGTTTACTGCATGAAAAAGATATAGCCCCCTAAGAAAATGGGCCTGACCCACAATACGCTGTTTTAAATCAGCATCTATATCCATATCCGGCACCTTGCTCAGCACCTGGTTGCAGCGGTATATACCCTGGTAATACATTTCATAAGCCCAAGCATAAATTGCAGGGTCTGAAACGCTGGTATTAAACCTGCCCACGTTAGCCATAGATACCCATGGGCTGTTACTGCGGGTGTCGTCCCCTTTAAGGTCTAACAACAGCGGTGTGCTCCTCATATAAGTACCATCTGCAAGCAGGGCGCTATATGCTGCACTTAATCCTTTTACGGCATCTTCATCTGTCTTCCAAAAAGAAAGTTCGCTATCAAAGTTAGGGTCTACCTGTACCAGGTCTTCATCTGTTACACACCCTGACATTACTGCAGCAATAGCGGCAAGTAATACGTATTTTTTTATTTTAAATGTTTTCATCACTTTTTCTTTTATTTTTTAAAAACTAGCTTCTAGACCAAATATAAACGTACGTGGATTAGGGAACGAGCCCGATTCAAAGCCTCTTGATAAAAGCCCGTCGCTCATAAAGTCAGGGTCATAACCTGTAAAGTCTGTAATTACAAATATGTTTTGTCCGGATGCATATACCCTTATCTTTTCAAACACTTTAGAGTCTTTTAAAGGAAGTGTGTAACCAAGTTGTATATTTTGCAGCCTTAAATAACTTGCATCCTGCACAAAACGGCTTGATGCCCTTGCATTTTGGTTAAGCTCCCTTACATCAGGGCGCGGCACATTTGTATTTGTATTTTCAGGAGTCCAGTAATTAAGCATGTCTGTACTGTGGTTAAGCAGTCCGCCTATCATAAGGCCGTTGTATGTACCATTGTATGCTTTGTGGCCACCTGCACCTACAAAACCAAACGAAAAATCAAAGTTTTTGTACTCTGCATTAAAGTTTAGGCCGTAGCTGTATTTAGGTATAGTTACACCCTGGTAAGTACGGTCGGCATCTGTTATTAAACCATCTGCGTTAACATCGCGGAACTTAACATCGCCCGGCTGTGCATTTGGCTGGTTGGCATGCGCGTCAATCTCTGCCTGATTCTGGAAAATACCTTCGGCTTCAAGCACATATATTTCACCTACAGATCTTCCTACACTAGTCATTGAGTTAATGCCGGGTAGCGGATCATTCTCGTCTCCCAGTTTTAAAACTTTGTTTTTAAGAGTACCAAGGTTGGCGTTTACACCCCATTTAAAGTCATGGTCATAATCTGTATAGCCTAATGTAAATTCAAGACCCGTATTTTGAACATCTCCTGCATTGGTTCTTATACTTGCCGGAAATGAGCCCGTAGAGTAAGGTAAAGGCACGCTCATTAGCAGGCCGGTAGATTTTCTTTTATAAAATTCTGCTGTAAACTGTAGTTTGTTATCAAACATACCTGTTTCTATCGCTACGTTGCTGGTTGTGGTTTCTTCCCATGTAATGTTAGGGTCAAAAGCACTAACTACGGTAGTACCAGGGTTAAGTATGTTACCAAAAACATAGCCTGCAAAAGGGTTTACTGTAGGAGCGTAAGCATATACACCTATAGCATTGTTACCTAATAAGCCATAACCACCGCGCACTTTTAGCGTATTCCACCATTCAGGAAGCTTTACATCATTATGCACTTTATAAGCGCCTGATAACGAGTAGTAGTTACCTGTATTATTTTGGCTTGGGAAAAGTGAGCTCTGGTCTTGCCTAAAGTTACCTGTAAAGATATAAGTATCATTAAAGGTATAAATAAGCCTCGCCAGTAATGACCTGCGTCTTACTTCTGACTCATATTCTCCGCCAGATATATCGTTAGCATATTCAAGGTGATCATTTTCACCCGGAGTGTAGCCTACGCCACGGCCCCAATGGTTGTAGTATGATTCTTTTTCCATAACATGGCCCACCATGGCAGATATAGCATGCTTGTCTATAGTAACATCATAGGTAATAAGGTTGTCTACTATAGTACGCAGGTTTTTATCGTTGTTTACGTTAAGTGCAGATTCTGCATTTTCTGTAACATAGTACCATCCAAGATCACTTGGTGGTGTAAAAGACCTGTTAAAGCCGTTAAATTGGTCGGCACTGGCGCGAAGTGTATATTTAAGGCCTTTGATGATTTCAAACTCACCCCAAATATTGCCTACAAACCTGTTCCTATCTACATTATTTCTTATTAAGTTATTAAAACCTATAACGTTTAGCGTAATGGCTTTTTGTGTAGCATCATCTGCACCACCGTATCCGCCTAGTCTGTTAGGGTCGTATACCGGCATGGTTGGTATTGCCTGAAGCAGCGCCATCATTGCCGACTCACCGTTATATGAGTTAAAGTTTTCTTTACCACTGCTGGTATAGCTTAATTTACCACCATATTTAAATTTGCCTTTTTGCCCGCTTACATTTAAGTTGGTTGCATAACGCTCATATTGTTGTGGCGTTTTAAGGTAGCTGGTATTTTTAAAATAGTCAACATTAAAGTTATAGCTCAATGCTTCAGAACCCGCTGTAAAACTAAGTGCGTGGTTTTCTATGCGGCCTGTACGGAAGGCAGAATCCTGCCAGTTGGTATCTACATTATCAATAAATAACGGGCTGTTAGGGTCGTTACCCGGCAATATTGCCTGGTTAGAGTTTATGTAAGCCTGGTTGGTAATTTGCTGGTATTGTTCCCTGTTGGTTACATCTATTTTGCGACCTACCGTCTGGAAGCCTGTAAGCGTACGGAAGTTAACGCTTATTTTACCGGCCTTACCTTTTATAGTGGTAATTATAACTACACCATTTGCGCCACGCACACCATA
>JAZKDS010000447.1:6569-6804 GCA_040387455.1 Bacteroidota bacterium | reverse complement strand
GTTCATATAATCGGCCAGCTTGTCTACATTAAGGTCCTGGTCTTTAAGGTTCTCGTTAATTACCTTATCTAACCTTGATATAAAAGAATTTTCGGTATTAGACGATGTAAGCGATTTTAAGTGCGCTAACGGCGAGCTCGAAAAATGCCCCAGTATGTTTTTTCGGTTCTCTATAAGGTTAGATATCTGTACCAGCAGGTAGTCTATAGAAAACGGCTTAGTGATGTAAGCATCA
>JAZKDS010000447.1:0-6559 GCA_040387455.1 Bacteroidota bacterium | reverse complement strand
GACTCTAATCCTTCAATGCGAGCATTTAAGGCGCTCTTAGCCGTTAATAGCACTACAGGTATATGACTGGTCTTTTCGGCCTTTTTAATCTCTTTACAAAGCTCTATTCCGTTTTTAATGGGCATCATCACATCGCTTATCACAAGGTGTATGTCGTGTTTGGCAATCATCTTTAATGCTTCATCGCCATTTTTAGCCAGGATAACATTATACCATTCTGATAGTTCAGAATATATAAATTCGGCCAACTCCTTATTGTCTTCTGCCACAAGCAGTAACGGTGCCTGCTTATCAAATTTTATAACATCATTTTCGCCCTGCGTGTACTTGCCGCTTTGCGATGATTTAATGGTGGTAAACTCATCCTGCTGGTGTATGGGCAGCCTTAGCACAAAGGCATTCATTTTAGTTTCCTTCTCATCAATTCTTATGGTGCCGTTGTGCAGCTCAATCAAAGAGTGTGCTAATGATAGCCCAATACCCGTACCTGTATTTTGGGCATCGGCCGGCAGGCGGAAAAACGGCTCAAATATCTTTTTGCGCAAATGTGGCGGAATAATTTCGCCGTCATTTTTTATAACAATCTCAAAATGCTCATCGGCACTTAAAATTACCTGTACCGTTTTTTTAGAGTACTTAACCGCATTGCTAAAAAGGTTGCTCAGCACCTTGCCAAAAGCCTCCTCATCTACAAAGGCCATTACTTCTTCATCATCTTTAATCAGGTCAAAATTCAGGTTTTTATCCTGTATCAACTGGCTGAACCTCAGGTAAGTTTCGTCAAGCATTTCAGATACGTTTACCATCACAAAGCTTAACTTAACGTGTTTCATTTCTGCCTTACGGAAATCGAGCAGCTCATTAATAAGGTTAAGTAGCTTTGAAGTGTTTTTCTCCATGATACCCAGGTGTTTAGGCACTTCCGGCGACTGGTATTTTTGTTTCAGCAGTTTTTCAAGCGGACTTTTAATAAGCGTTAAGGGCGTACGTATCTCGTGGGCTATATTGGTAAAGAACTCAATTTTAGCCTGGTATATCTCTTTTTCCTTCTCATTTTCAAGACGGCTTATGCGCAGGTTATTTTTATTGTAAGTATACCTGTGGTAGTACCTCAGGGCAAAATAGCCCATAACCAAAAGCACAATAAAATAAGCCAGATAGGCTACTTTACTGGCATAAAACGGCGGCAATACGGTTATGGTAAGTATGCCATACTCTTTGTTCCACACACCATAGCTATTTAGCGATTTTACCTTAAACACATAATAACCGGCGGGCAGCTCGGTAAAATTTACCTCATGGTTTTTACCTAACGGAATCCAGTTGTCATTAAGGCCTTCTATTTTATACCAGTACTTGGTCATTTCGGTAGAAGTAAATCCCAGCGAAGCAAACTCAAGCTTAAAAGTAGACTGGTGGCTGTTAAGGGTTATTTCATCCGAAAAAATGATAGATTTTTGCAGCGGCGAATCTTGTTTCCCAACAGGCACCTCCTGGTTATTGATAAAAATATCGGTTATGTAAAGCGGTGGGCTAAAGGTACTTTGCGTAAACTCATCAGGGTTAAAGCTAATCATGCCCTTTACACTGCCAAAATACATTTCGCCATTACCATCCTGAAAGGCCGAACAATAATTAAACTGGTCGCTAAGCAACCCGTTCGATTTAGAAAACACCTTAATATCAGCCGTTTTAGGGTCAAACTTAATCAGGCCGTTAGAGCTGCTTATCCACAGTTTTTTATGGCTGTCTTCTAATATAGAATAAGTTATATTACTGGGGAAACCGTTTATCTTGGTGTAATGCTTAAACTTTTTTGTTGAGGGGTTAAACAGGTTAAGCCCATTTTCGGTAGTAATCCAAAGGCGGTTGCTGCTGTCTTCAAAAATTCCGTTAATTACATTACAGCTCAAACTGCCGGCATCGCTGCTTTTGTATCTAAAAAAACCTTTTTGCTTTGTTTTAGGGTTATAATAATACAGGCCATCCCAGTAGGTACCTGCCCAAAGCGTGCCGTTATGATCTTCTGTAAAATAGGTATAGTGGTATTCTTCCGGAAAACCGTCTACCACTTTAAAAGTATCGCTCTCAGGCTGGTATTTATGTATACCCGAAGAGGTTAGCACATAAACATCGTGCCCCTTTGTTTCATATATATGAAATATAAAGTCGCTGCGCAGCCCCCCCTTCCCTTTTCCGTAATGCCTTAGTATCTTACCGGTTTTTATATCCATAATATCAAGGCCGTGCTCAAATGTACCTATCCATAACTCTGACCCCCTGGCCAGCAACCCATGAATATTATAATGCGATAAATTACCCCCTGCCCCTGCAGTATAATTTGCAAACTTGCCGGTGGTAAGGTTAAGCTTATTTAGGCCGGCATCTTCGGTACCTATCCAGATGTTGCCAAAATTGTCTTTTTTAATCTCGCGCACGGCGTTGCCGCTTATAGAGTTCTCCCCTACTTTAGGGAAATACCTGCTTATGGGTGTATAGGGCTTTGGATAATAGTTTACCCCGCCAAAATAAGTTCCTATCCATACGCCTTCCTCTTTATCGAGCACCAGAGAATAAATGGCATTATCGGTTAGCGAATAAGGATCGCCATAATTCTTTTTCAGGCTTTTATAACTGCCGTTTTTTGTATTGTACACATACACGCCCGATTCTGTAGCTATCCAAAGCTCATTGTTGCCCTTTGTCAAAAAATTGCGCACAAACAGCGGGTTTTCTTTACCCGGCAAAATAGACTGCATTGTTTTGCCCGATATACTATAGCTATAAGCGCCATGGTCTTTAGTACCTATTAAAATGGTATTGTTGCCCTGGCAGGCAATGGTGGTAATAATTGCCGGAATGGCATTAGTATTAAAATCAAGCTGCACTTTTTGAAATGAGTTATTTTCGGGCACATATTTAAACAGCTCATCGGCCGATGCTACAAACACATCCCCTTTTTTATTATTGCAAATATAATTTACCGAAGAGCGGTCATACTTTTCGGGTTTCATATCCTTATCATAACTGTTAAGCTTAAACAGGCTGCCGGCTGCAATAAACCAAAGGCTGCCGTTTATATTGCTCTTTACATCCAGTATGGGCAAATTACGTGTAGCTTCTACCAGCAAAAAAGATTCGGTCAGTTCATCATACCTAAAAAGGCCCGTGTCTGTACCTACCCATAAATAATTATTAAACTCATACAGGCACCTTATAAAATTACTGCCTATACTTTTAGGGTCATCCTTTATATGCTGAAAAATTTTAAAACTATACCCGTCATATCTGTTTAGGCCATCTTTTGTACCAAACCACATAAACCCTTTACTATCCTGCAACATGCATATAACAGAGTTATGAGACAGGCCATCTTCTACCTGCAGGTGCTTAAAAGAATAATCCTGGGCGGTAACAATACTGCTCAAAAGTGCAAAAATGAAATAAAAACATACTTTTTTCATACAGTACAAATTACGCTAAGGTAACGTTTTCGATGGTATTCATTATGTGTCATTTTTCTTCAAATCGTTTCACAATGCGCTATGGCTTCATAAAATTTTAACATTGACACGTTTTGGTTAAAAAATGAACCAAATCCATATTACAACATGCCTACAATTAAAACTACTTTTGAAAACGATATAGTTGTTAGTTTTTGAGACTTAAAAAGTACATGTTACAAAAAAGCATACTTTATATTGACTGATCAACAATGTAAAAACCCGGATGCCTGTAGCCATTTACCTTAAGATTATAAAATAAAGCAATTATTTCAGCAAATCGTTTCAAACCAACCTAAACAGGGTACAATTTCTAAAATTAACTCTATGAGAACTATTGTAAAACATTTTTTTAACACAAAATGCCTCCTCTTATTGGTAGTGCTGTTCACGCAGCAGGCATTTTCTCAAAGTACCATACAGGTATCCGGTGTTGTTACCGGGTCTGATGGTTCTCCCGTATCATTTGCAAGTGTTGTAGCTAAAAACACGTCAAACAGCGTAACAGCAGATGAAAACGGTGTTTTTTCTATTGGCACCACTTCAGATGCCGTTCTTGTTATCTCGGCTATAGGTTTCCAAACACAGGAAATTGCCGTAAACAACCAAACAAGTATTAATGTAGTATTAGCCGACGAAGCTGCCGTTATAGACGAGGTTATTGTGGTGGGTTATGGTACCCAGAGAAAAAAGGACTTAACCAGTGCCATCTCGGTAGTAGATGCCAGCCAGATACAAAAAAGGCAGGTAACTACAGTAGCAGAGGGCCTGCAAGGTCTTGCAACGGGTGTTACCGTGCGTGGTGGTGGCCAGCCGGGCTCTGAAGCCAAAATTGAAATACGTGGCCTTAAAAACCTTCAAAGCTCTAACCCGCTTTATGTAATTGACGGTAACATTAGTACCGCCAACCGCGATTTTAACCCTAACGACATTGAGTCAATTCAAATACTAAAAGATGCGGCTGCGGCAGCTATCTACGGTTCGCGTGCGGCTAATGGTGTTATTATCATTACTACTAAAAAAGGTAAAAATGGTCCGCTTAAAATCGAAGCGAGCTCTAAAATGAGTATAACTACCCTGCCTACTTACGATCTTGTCGGTAAAGATGAGTTTATAGCAATTACTAATCAGGCCTATGATAATGCAGGTGTGCCAAGGCAAAACTTTAACACAAATGTTAATACAGACTGGCAAAAAGAAGTATTCCGTACCGGTATGATACAGGATGAGAACGTGAGCTTTGCCGGTGGTGGCGAAAACTCCACCTTCTTTATGAGTGCCAACTACTTTGGCAACAAGGGTACTGTTATAGATACTGATTTTGACAGGATATCATTTCGTGTAAACACAAGTGGCAAAAAAGGTATATTCTCTGTAGGAGAAAACCTTGCACTAAGCAACTCTAAGGCTAACGAAACTGGTGGTCCTGAAGCTATGAGGGGTAACCCGTTTATTGATGCTATAAGAATGTACCCTACAATACCGGTATATGATGACCGTAACCCGGGTGGTTTTGGCTATGGCGAGCAGGGCGTGGCTAATACATTTGCTGCAAACCCGGTAGCTATTGCAAACCTTATAGACCAAAAAGTTGAAAATTTCCGTATAAGGGGTAACGTTTGGGCCGAACTACAGCCTTGGGAATTTTTAAAATACCGTTTTAACTTTGGTTATGAGGCAAGCTTTGATAATTATAAATACCTGCGAAAAGCCGGTAGCTGGACACTTAACCAGCCGTTAGACCCATCAATAACAGAGCAAAACAGGGGCCGTTGGGAAAGTAAACTTTTAGAGCACACCCTTACATTCTCTAAAGAGTTTGGCAAACACAGCGTTACAGCTCTTGCCGGTACTACTTACCAGGACTTTACTTTTGGACAAATTAGCGGTAACAAACGTAACCTGCTTATAAATCCTTCAAACGGTAGCTATTTTGATGTATTAGACCAGGGAGATAACCCTGTAGTAAGAGGTTATAGAACAGAATCTGCATTACTTTCTTACCTTGGAAGGTTAGAGTATAACTATGATAATAAGTACCTTTTAAACGCAGTATTACGCCGCGATGGTTCATCTAAATTTAGCGATGCTAACAAATGGTCAACCTTCCCTTCAATTTCTGCTGCATGGAGAATCAGTAACGAATCGTTCTTTAAAGTAGATCAAATCAACGACCTTAAGCTACGTGTAAGTTATGGTGAATTGGGTAGTGGTAACATTGGCGACTACGAATCAAGGGCATTTATAAACACTATGGGTGCAGCTGTATTTGGCGACAACCAGGCGCTACAGGCATCGGCTACTCAAATAAGGCTTGCTAACGAAAGGCTTAAGTGGGAAACCCTTAAACAAACCAACATAGGTTTTGACCTTGCCATGTTTAACAACAAGTTTAGTGTAACGGCAGAATATTTTGTTGCTCGTACCGAAGACGTATTATTTGGCTTCCCTATACTCATGGCTACAGGTAATGATGGTGGTAACCCAATATCTAACGCTGCAACTGTTCAAAACAAAGGTTTTGAAATAAGCCTTGGCTGGAATGACAAAATAGGCGACGAGTTTAACTGGAATGCTAACGTTAACCTAACCACGCTTAACAACAAACTTGTTACACTGGGTAACGGCCAAAACGAATTTTACTCAGGCAACACCGTTACACGTGAAGGTCAGGCTGTAGGTATGTGGTATGTATTGCAAACAGACGGTATCTTCCAGAACCAGGCAGAGATTGACGCTCACGTAAATTCTACAGGCCAGGTAATTCAGGGTCAGTCTTCTCCGGGCGATATCCGTTATAAAGATATTAACGATGACGGACAGATAACTAACGAAGATAAAATTGTAGACGGTAGCCCGTGGCCTAAGTTTGAAATGGGCTTTAATGCCGGTTTCGATTACAAAGGCTTCGACTTTTCAATGAACTGGATTGGCTCATTTGGTGCAACGGTTTATAACGGTTACAGCAGTATAGTAGATGTACTTAACGGAGACCACAACTATGCGGCAGGTACACAACCATGGACAACCGAAAACCCAAGCACTACTACTCCAAG
>JAZKDS010000446.1:0-15666 GCA_040387455.1 Bacteroidota bacterium | reverse complement strand
GGTCCTGATAGAGGCGCCGTCAAAACCTTCTTCTGCAAATAGCTTTTCGGCCACCTGCAAAATCTCGATTTGCTTATCGTTAAACTCTGTCATTATTATAAGTTCTTAATTGCGGTACAAAGTTAAACACTTGTTTAAATTAAACGTTTGTTTAAAACTGTTGTTAACAAAATATTAACATAAAACGGTTTCGGAAAACGTCATAGAATATATCTATACGTAATATTCATATCGTTGTTTACCAAATGTATATTGTATATTATTTAAAGTATTTGTTTTATATATAAAGAATCATGTATGAATTATTTGAATAGTAAGAAGTTTTAATGTTGAAGCAGTTCCTTACTCAAAATCAGCCCCAGCTCCGCTACAAGAAAAGGAATTTTTTAATAAAATTTTAATCTACTAATATGGTAGACTATTGAATAATTACTTACATTTGTTTACATCCAATTTTTGATATATGCCTGTAGTCCATTTTTTTAGCGCCGCAACCTGTTGTTCTTTGTTTTGAGGAGCATAGTTGCTACTGCCTGTGGGCTGGCTGTAAACATAAGGCTCCTCTAAATGAGGGGCTTTTTTTATCTAATTATTTTATGAAACACCCTATATATACAGCTAATTACCTAAAATCAGGACTACTGCCCGATAAGGATGCGGCGGGCCAATGGATAGAAGAATTTTTTCACTGGCTTTTTTGCATAGGTCCGGAATATGGCGATTATAACTATTTTATTGCAAAAGAAAAAGAGCTGCAAGGCGTGCTTGCGGTACTGCTGGAGTTATCCGGTTATGAAGAAAATAAAATTAAAGCATTACATTCATTTTTAAATGATAAGGTTATTATACTTCATCAAAAACTTGAAGATGATTTAAAGGCCATTTTTGAATTCGATCCGGCGGCAAAATCACGTGGTGAGGTGCTGGTTTCCTATCCCGGCTTTTTTGCTATTGCAGTGTATCGCATAGCGCATGAGCTTTGGCAAAACCATGTACCGGTGCTGCCCCGCATGCTTAGCGAGTATGTGCACGGCAAAACGGGTATTGATATTCATCCCGGGGCTACCATTGGCGAACGCTTTTTTATAGACCACGGTACCGGTATTGTGGTGGGCGAAACATCTGTTATTGGTAATGATGTAAAGATGTACCAGGGCGTTACGCTCGGCGCGCTGAGCGTTAGCAAGGCTGAGGCCGAAGTAAAGCGACATCCTACCATAGGCAACGGTGTTACTATTTATGCCAATGCAACCATACTTGGTGGCAAAACCCTTATTGGCAATGGGTCTGTTATAGGGGGCAACGTATGGGTTACGCATTCTGTTCCGGCTAATTCGCTGGTGTATCATAAGAGCGAAATAACCATAAAAAGCAAAGAAATTTTTCCTGAACCATTAAACTTTATAATATAAACTATTACTTGATATGAAAGTAGATAACATTTTAAAAACCATAGGTAAAACACCTCACGTAAAAATAAATAAACTGTATGGCGATGCCGCTAATGTATGGATAAAGCTGGAGCGCAATAATCCGGGCAACAGCATTAAAGACCGTATTGCTTTAGCCATGATAGAAGATGCCGAAGCCAAAGGATTGCTTACACCCGATAGCGTTATTATAGAGCCCACGTCGGGCAATACAGGTATAGGTCTGGCGCTGGTAGCCGCCGTAAAGGGGTATAAGATTATACTGGTTATGCCCGAAAGCATGAGTATAGAACGCCGCAAACTGATGTCGATATATGGTGCCGAATTTGAGCTTACACCACGTGAAAAAGGTATGAAAGGCGCTATTGAAAAAGCCGCTGAACTTACGGCAGCTACGCCTAATGCATGGTCGCCAAGCCAGTTTGATAACCAGGCTAATGTAGAGGTGCACCGCAAAACCACCGCGCAGGAAATTATAGAAGACTTTCCGGATGGGGTTGACTACGTTATTACCGGAGTAGGCACAGGAGGCCATATAACCGGCGTAGCCGAGGTTTTAAAACAAAAATGGCCAAATGTAAAGGTGTTTGCGGTTGAACCCGAATTATCGCCTGTATTGAGCGGAGGCAGCCCTGCACCACATCCTATACAGGGTATAGGAGCCGGTTTTGTGCCATCAATTTACAACAGCGGGGTTATAGATGGCGTTATCCAGGTTAGTAAAGATGAAGCCTTTGAATATGCCCGCCGCGTGGCAAAAGAAGAGGGTATACTGGTGGGCATATCAACCGGGGCATCATTAGCGGCAGTAAACAAAAAGCTTGCTGAAATACCTGAAGGTGCTACTGTTGTTACCTTTAATTATGATACCGGAGAGCGGTATTTGAGTATAGAGGGGCTGTTTTAGTAGAGTTGCAAAGAGGCAAAGTAACAAAGAGGCAAAGAAGCAAAGAGGCAAAGAAGCAAAGAAGCAAAGAAGCAAAGTAACAAAGAGACAGAGTTTTTAACACCTGGCGCATATACTTAATAGCAAAACCCACGCATTGCGTGGGTTTTATATTTTTAGCAATGGAAAATAACTTTGTTACTTTGCCTCTCTGCTACTTTCTAACTTAAAAATTAGTACTGAAGTGATACTGTAAGTTCAAACTCATCAGAGATAGTTGCATCACCAAGGCCGTCAAAGATACTGCCTGATTTGTACTCAATACCAAATTTAGTCCTGTCTACATTAAATGCTGTTGTAGCAATAGTTTTGCCTACTACAAGTTCAAAAGTTACTGGTTTTGTAACGTTTTTAATAGTAAGGTCAGCAGTTACATCATAAACACTCTTGCTGTTAGCTTTAAGTTTTACCGTTTTAAAAACTATTTTAGCTGTAGTAAATTTATCAGTACCAAAAAAGTCATCAGCTTTAAGGTGGCCTTCTAATTTTTCTTTGCCTTCACCTGCTTTAAGGTCGGTTACAGTTATAGAGGTCATGTCTACAGTAAGGTTACCGCCTGTAAGTTTACCATCTTTTAGTGTAAGAGAGCCTTCTTTAAAGCTAACGTTACCACTGTGTTGGCCGGTTACTTTTTTACCTACCCATGCAATAGTACTTTTAGAAGTGCTTATTTTTTTCTCCTGTGCAGTAGCGGTAAGAGTTGTAAGTGCTACTAATAATGCAATTGCAATTGATTTTACGTTTTTCATTGTTTAAAAATTAAAAATTTGAGTTATTGAAATTTAGATTGTAATAAATAATTCTTCGTTTTGTTTCCTTACCTTTTTAAGGTGCTGGTTAGCATCTTCGGCATGGCGGTAGCCTATGGCAGCTATAACGGCTGCGTTAAGCCCTTTTTCTCCAAGGCCCAGTATGCTGTTAACTTTTGCGGCATCAAAGCCTTCCATGGCAGTGGTGTCAATTTTAAGCTGTGCAGCACCGTTTACAAGGGTGCTAAGGGCAATATAGGCCTGTTTTATGGTCCATGTGTTTTTCTGGTCTTCGGTAAGCGTGCCTAAAAATCCGTTTATATAGTCGCTAAAACCGCTAAGTGCTGCTGCAGGCAGGCCACGTTCGGCACTTATGTTGTTTATATAAGCAGCAACCTGGTCAGTACCTACGTTTAGCTCGTTTGCAAACACAAACAGGTGAGATGCATCGGCAAAAATATTTTTGTTATTGCCACCTGCGGCTTCAGCAAGTTGTTGTTTTACTTCAGGGCTTTCAATAATAAGTATCCTGTAAGGCTGTAATCCTACAGAAGATACACTAAGGCGAACGGCCTCTTTAAGTTGTGCTAAATCTTCAGCCGATACCTTTTTAGTGGTATCATATTTTTTAACGGCATAGCGCCATTTCAGGCTATTTATATATTCGGTCATAAGTAATTATAATGGGTATTAAATTGTTCGGTATTTTTCAAGGAGGGTGTTTAGTTCCTCCAGTTCTGTAGGGGTAAGGTTTTGGGCATATTGCCTGTCGTGTGTCTCTACCTGCGGGTCGAGCTCTTTTAATAAATCGAGCCCTTTTTGGGTAATTTCAATCTCCATCATCCTGCGGTTGCCGGGGCAAATTTTACGGGTAAGCAGGTCTTTTGATAACAACTTATCTACAAGCCGGGTAGTGTTGCTGGTCTTTGCAATCATGCGTTCCTGTATCATGCCCATGTGGGCCGGGGTACCTTTTTGGCCACGCAAAATGCGCAACACATTAAACTGCTCTGCCGAAAGGTCAAATGGTTTAAGCACTTCGTTAAAGCTTTCGGCTAAAACGTTTTGTGTATACATAATATTAAGTATCGTCTTTTTTATGGCAGACAATTCAGAAGTGGACTTTATGGCATCTTCAATCTTCATATTTGTAATTACAATATTTGTGTATACAAATGTATGATGATTTTTATATTTGTAGCTACAAATGTCTGTTAATTTTTTGTTAACGGTAAATAGGGTGGTATTTTTTGGTAAATTTAATGTCCCAAATAAAAAGTAAATGCAAAGATTTTTAAGAATACTGTGTATTGGCCTTGTTTCGGCAAGTGTATTTTCATGCAAAGAAAAAGCAGCAGACGAGCCTGTAGTAAAGTTAGATTCGGCAACGGTGAGCGATTCTGTGCCTAAAACAGCTATGGTTCCGGAGCCGGTAGAGGTATATACTAATGATACCGTTACGGTAAATGGCTACAAGTGGGAGGGGCTTGTGTATTACCTTAATCAAAAAAACGATACCACTTATGTAGTAAATTTTTGGGCTACCTGGTGCGAGCCTTGTGTAGCCGAGCTGCCGCATTTTGAGCAGATCAACGAAAAATATAAAAAAAACAAGATAAAGGTTATACTGGTTAGCCTTGATTTTGGTAAGGATATAAAGCCAAAGCTGCTGCCATTTATTAACCGCAAACAAATTAAGAGCCAAGTAATAGCCATGCGAGAGCTTGATACCGATAGCTGGATGCCTAAAGTAGACAGTACCTGGACGGGTGCATTGCCGGCAACAGTTATATATAATAAGGATATGCGCAAGTTTTACGAAAAATCGTTTACCTATGCCGAGCTCGAAAAAGAAGTAAGTAATTTTAAATAACTATATAATATGAAGACAATAAAATTTTTGGCACTGTTTTTAACCGTGGGTGCATTAACTGCTTTTACCGTAAAAACAGTGGTAGAAGGTGGCTACAAAGTGGGTGATACCGCTACCGATTTTAGCCTTAAAAACACCGATGGCAAAAAAGTAGCCCTTAAAGATTATAAAGATGCCAAAGGCTTTATAGTGGTGTTTACCTGCAACCACTGCCCGTATGCACAGGCGTATGAAGACCGCATTATAGCACTCGATAAAAAATACAGGGCGCTGGGTTACCCTGTGGTGGCCATAAATCCAAACAATCCTGAAAAGCAAAAAGACGATAGCTTTGAAAAAATGCAGGAAAGGGCAAAAGCAAAAAAATACACCTGTGCCTACCTGTTAGATGAAGGCCAACAGATATACCCGCAATATGGGGCTACTAAAACGCCGCATGTATATGTACTGCAAAAAACGGCTAAAGGCAATGTGGTAAAATACATAGGTGCAATAGATGATAACTCTGAAGACGCAGGCGCTGTTAAGCAAAAATATGTTGAGAATGCCGTAGATGCATTGATAAAAGGCAAAGAGGTACCTGTTAAAGAAACCAAGGCTATTGGCTGTTCAATAAAAGCGTAATACATTTGCCAAAAATTAATAACCAATCTCATGAATATTTCTAAGCAAGAATGGTGGGAGGGCACTCAGGAAAACACAGATGCTATAATACTGGATGTGCGCACCACAGATGAATGGAATGACGGAATTATACCCGGAGCCATTAATATTGATATTTACAAAGGCGAGGGCTTTATAGCCGGCCTTGAAGAGCTTGATAAAAGCAAAACATATTATGTATACTGCCGTAGTGGCGCCCGCAGCGCCCAGGCCTGTAATATAATGAACCAGTTGGGGTTTGAAAAAGCCTTTAACCTAACGGGTGGCATTATGCAGTGGGATGGCCCGGTAGTGGCACCGCAAGACTAAAAAACTAAAAACCCCGCCATTGGCGGGGTTTTTTATTTCTTTTTAGACGAAAACGTATTAATGTTTTCTCTCCAGTATTCAATCAGGTTTTTTATCTTTTCCTTATACTTATTGTAGTCGGCCGATTTATGTATGTAACCCTGTATAGAAAGTTTGTTGGCCTCCTTTATAGAATTTTCATCCTGGGCATTTGACACAAATATGTACGGGATGTCTTTGTCGCTAAGCAACTCTTCATCTAATATCATATTGCGCAGCTCAAAACCACCCAGTTTTGGCATGTTTATGTCTGATATAATAATGAAGGGCTCAACCTCGGGCCTTCGGATATAATCAAGAGCTTCGGTACTATCAGAAAAAAATAAAATTTTATTCTTATACCCAAGGTCTCTAAAAATTTCCTCTAAAATCTCCCTGTCGTCTTCATCATCCTCAATAACAAGAATATCCCTGTGCATTTTCATATACGGGCCTGTATTTTTAGGTGTTTTAAAATCCGGGGGAAAATTAAAAAAAATTGTCAAAATAAGCGTTATCCTATGCTACATAAATTTTGCATTTTTTTACATTTTTTTTAGTACGTTTTTTCCTAAAAAAATCAGTTCTCAAAACCTGCACAATTTTTGATTATCTTGCAGTATCATTTTAAATCATCACCGCTATGAAATTTAAGTCACTTTTTATTGTATTGTTTATGGTTGCCTTTGCAGGCGCGCAGGCACAGGAAAACGCTACCACCATAATGGATAAAGCCTATGCACAGGCCAAAAAAGAAAAAAAGAACGTTTTTGTAATATTTCATGCCTCATGGTGTGGCTGGTGCAAAAAGATGGAAAAGAACATGGAGAGCGATGCCTGTAAAAAAATGTTTGACGATAATTATGTTATTGTACACCTTACTGTAGAAGAGTCGCCTAAAAATGTAGCCCTTAATACACCCGGTGCAGATGAGCTTAAAGCTAAATATAAAGGTGCCCAACAGGGATTGCCTTTTTGGGTAATCCTGGATAAAAAAGGTACGCTGCTTGATGATTCGTTTAACGATAAAGACGAAAACCTGGGCTGCCCTGCAGAACCTGCCGAAGTAACCGCTTTTACAGCAAAGCTTAAAAAAACAGGCAAGTTTACCGATGCCCAGCTGGCTACGGTAACAGCTACCTTTACTATTAAGAAATAGTGTAATGCTTTTCCATTTCGATCGAAGTGGAGAAATCTCTGAAAAAAAATGAAAAACATACTATACATATTATTTATAGCAATCACATTTGCTTCATGCAACGGCCAGCAGAAAAAAGGGGTGGAGCTTGTGCCGCCCGATGCTTTTCAAAAAGAAATGGCCCGGCATAAAGGCCAGCTTATAGATGTGCGCACTACTAAAGAATATAACAGCGGCCATTTAGAGGGCGCCAAACACCTGCACCTGTATGATGCTGATTTTAGCCAGCGCCTCGATAGCCTTGATAAAAACAAAACCGTATATGTATACTGCAAAGTGGGGGGCCGCAGTGCCGAAGCCGTAGATACACTTAAGCAAAAAGGCTTTGTGCATATTGTAGAGCTTAAAGGTGGTATAGATGCCTGGAATGAGGCCGGTAAACCTGTAAAACAATAGCCATGCCTTTAAATATCATTCTTTTAATGTGTATTGTGGGGCTGCTTAGCATAGTGCTGGGCTGGCTTATTTACCGAATGATTAAGGCTGAAAAAGTAAAAAAAGAGCTTGAAAGCCGTTTTGTAGAGCTCGAGAATAAAAACAATACGCTACAGCTGCAAACACTCGAGAGCCGCCTTAACCCACACTTGTTTAAAAATATACTAAACTCTATACAGTCGCATGCTTATCAAACCTACTTTGCTATGGATAAGCTTAGCAACGTGCTTGATTATATATTATATGAAAGCCAAAACCGTTTTGTAAGCCCTAAAGAAGAGATTGAGTTTGCCCTTAACCTTATCGAGATAAATAAGATTAAGATTAGCCCGCTATTTGCCATTACCGTTAAAAAGAAAATTGATGAGCAGGATGCCCTGTATGAGCAAAAAATACTTGCACCGCTTATATCTATAGACCTTATTGAAAACGCTTTTAAGCACGCCGACCTGCAAAGCCCTGATGCGTTTATATCTATTATTATAGAGTTTAGAGATAACACATTCTCGTTGACAGTATCTAATAAAATATCGCCTAAATCGGCTTTTTTAAAAGAGCATAGCGGTATAGGTGCGGCCACGCTTGAGCAAAGGCTGCGTATTATATACAAGTCCTGCTTTAAGCTCGAGCGTTATATAGAAGAAGATATTTATGTTGCACAACTTAAAATAAACCTGCTTGAACACAAAAATCAGATGCTTACTGCTTGATGATGAGCTGCCCGGCCTTACACTGCTAAAAATGCTATGTGAGCAAATGCCCGAACTTGAAGTGGTAAAAGCCTTTAACAGTCCCGAAATATTACTGCGCGAACAGGAAAACCTGGAGTATGACCTGCTTATTACCGATATAGAAATGCCGGGCATGAACGGGCTGCAGGTTGCCGATGCACTAAAAGATAAGGCGGTTATATTTACCACGGCCTATAAAAATTTTGCCGTTGAAGCCTTTGATCGTGATGCGGTAGATTATGTGGTTAAACCTGTAAAGCCGGAAAGGCTGCACCAGGCAGTGCTAAAAGTAGCAGGCAGGATTATAAAGCCCGAAGTTACTGCACCAAAACAAATTCAGCTTAATACAGATAAGGGTAAGGCCCTTATTGCCATAGACCGTATTTTTTGCATTGTTACCAGTAAAATTGACAGCCGCGATAAACTGCTGCTACAGGATGACGGTACAAGCATGACCATTAAAAACGCTTCGTTTGAAAAGCTTATTGGGCTGTTGCCCGATAAAGATTTTTGCCGTATTAATAAAACCACTATTGTAGCTGTTAAACATGTGCAATTTTATGCGCATGATATTATTACGGCCGATAAGTTAATGCCTGATGGAAGTCATTATACTTTTCCGCTTAGCGAAATTTATCGTACAGATTTTATTAAAAAAGTACGAATTTAAAGGTTTACATCGGTTTCATTACAAAATAGTCGGGCTTTATTACAAAAGCATCTTTAACATTCTTTTGTAACGCATTTACGTACATAATTCTATGTAATATTGTGCCGAATTAAAGCCAAAATCAAAAATGAAAAAGTTTAAAAGCAGCATTTTTTACGTTGTAATATTAGCTGTTTTTTCGGCCCTGATATACTGGGCCATGAAAAGCGGTAAAACCCTTGAGGCGGGCCGTAACGTTATAGAAAAAACTTCGGGCAACGGCCAATGGAAAGATTTTACCAATTCGCTTTTTCATAACCTTACAGATCCGTTAGCACTGCTATTGGTTCAAATAATCACTATTATTTTTGTTGCCCGCGTTTTTGGCTGGATATGCCGCAAAATGGGGCAGCCATCGGTTATTGGCGAAATGGTGGCCGGTATTGTGCTTGGGCCATCGCTTGTGGGTACTTATTTCCCTGAATATTCGGGAATGTTGTTTCCTGCGGCATCGCTTGCCAACCTTAAATACTTCAGCCAGCTCGGCCTTATACTGTTTATGTATGTGGTAGGCATGGAGCTCGACCTGAGCGTACTTAAAAACAAGGCTAAAGATGCCGTTATTATTAGCCATGCCAGTATAATTATACCCTTTACGCTGGGCATAACCCTGGCTTATTTTATATACGAACAGTTTGCACCGGCAGGTGTGGCATTCAGTTCATTTGGTTTGTTTATGGGTATTGCCATGAGCATTACCGCTTTTCCGGTACTGGCGCGCATAGTACAGGAACGCGGCCTGCACCGTACCCGTATAGGCGCCATGGTTATTACCTGCGCTGCCGCCGATGATATTACTGCCTGGTGCATACTTGCAGCCGTTATAGCTATTGTTAAGGCAGGTTCGTTTGTAAGTTCGCTTTATATAATAGGCCTTTCTGTTGCTTATGTGTTTGTTATGTTGTGGGTGGTTAAGCCATTCCTTAAACGCATAGGCGACCTGTACAGCAATCGAGAAAATATAACAAAACCGGTAATAGCCATCTTTTTCCTTACCCTGCTTATCTCGGCCTATACAACCGAAATTATAGGTATACATGCCCTGTTTGGCGCATTTATGGCAGGTGCCATTATGCCCGAAAACATGCGTTTCCGTAGCATATTTATTGAAAAGGTTGAAGATGTATCGCAGGTTATGCTACTGCCGCTATTTTTTGTGTTTACGGGTTTAAAAACCAATATAGGCTTGCTAAACGAGCCTTATATGTGGAAGGTGTGCGGACTTATAATATTGGTTGCCGTGGTGGGTAAGTTTTTAGGCAGTGCTCTAACCGCAAAATTTGTGGGCCAAAACTGGCGTGATAGCCTTACCATTGGTGCACTAATGAATACCCGGGGCCTTATGGAGCTTATTGTGCTTAATATAGGGCTTGAGCTTGGTGTATTATCTACAGAGGTTTTTTCTATGATGGTTATTATGGCACTGGCTACTACGTTTATGACGGGGCCTGCGCTCGACCTCATTGGCTACATTTATAACCGCCGGAAAAACTATATTCCGGCAGAAATAAGGCAGGCCAGCCAGTTTAAGGTACTGTTTTCTTTCAACAGCCCGGAGGAAGGTAAATCATTACTGCGCCTTGCCAATGCTTTTGTTGGTAAAATGAAGAACAATGCCATGGTTACTGCCATGCACATATCGGCCAGTAATGAAATACATACCTTTAATTTAGAAGAGTATGAAAAAGAAAGCTTCAGGCCAATTTTGGCAGAAGCCGAAACCCTTAGCCAAAAGGTAACTACACTGTTTAAAGCCAGTACCGATATGGATAGCGATATTGCTACCGTAGCCAATAAAGGTGAGTTTGACCTGGTACTTATTGATATAGGGCAGTCCATTTTTGAGGGTACATTATTGGGCAAGATATTGGGCTTTACCACCCGTATCATTAACCCTGAAAGCCTTTTAAATACGTTTACAGGTAAAGAAAAACTGTTTGAAAACTCACCGTTTGACGACCAGACGCAGCATATATTAAGCAAGACACAAACACCGGTAGGTATATTGGTTGACAAGGAATTTAAAAGTACTGACAGGGTTTTTGTAACCATTTTTGATGCCGAGGATGCCTTTTTAATTGAGTTTGCACAAAAGCTGATAAGCAATGCCGGATCTCAGGTTACAGTGCTTGATGCCGATGGGTCGGTTAAAAATAACCCGCAGATTAAAGAAGCCATACGCAGTATTGAACATAATGTGCCAAACCACATACAGCTGCTGAACCAGAAGAAGCTGGAAAAAGAATTTTTGCAAAGCCAGGACCTGATGATAATCAGCGTAGACAGCTGGAAAAAGCTAGTAGAGTCGCGCAGCTCGTGGCTTAACAACACGCCCTCTTTGTTATTAATGAAAAAGTAATTTGTTTGAATGGTTAACGGTTAGACCACCGTTGGCAAAAAGGCAGCTTTTTTATTATCTGTAACTAAAGTCAGTGCGCATACAAAATATAAAAGCCAAACTTTCGGTTTGGCTTTGTATTTAGATAGGGTATCCTTGCAAAGATCATCATACCTGGTAACAGTCTGAGTCACCAAATTGCCTGATACAAAATTTAAAACTTTTTGATATTAATCAATATTCTTAATACCTGTAAGATGTGCAGACCCGTTAAGTGGCTTGTATATGCTTACCATAGCAGCACCCTGGTGAGGAAAAGGACTTACCGTTTCGGTGTTGCAAAAGAACTTGTAATTTAAACCGGCCACAACTTGTTGTGATACAGCTACAGGACTGTACTTTACACCTAAAATAATTACAGCCTCTTTAAAAGCCTGTTGTGCTGAGTCATCTATTTTGCAAGTAAACGAGCTATAAGCTCCTGGAAAATTTGTATTAGACATGTTATTTAAATTTAGATTGGTTTTCCTACTCTGTTAAGGCTTTTCAGATTCCGCCCTGTCATTTACATTCGATGCGCATCGTTTAAAGACATTACAAAGTTGTGAAAGTTATAGTATTGTCTAATCCCCAAAAAGTATGATTTACCTATACCCCAAAAGAGGTATATGCAGTATACTAATCCCCTTATAGCCTGTTTTTTGGTAGCCCAAACCGGTATTTAAAAAAAATGTGTAATAAACAAAAAGCCCCGGGACAATAATCCTGGGACTTTTCTACCAAACAAAATTACTATGAAATAATTTTACTTTTTAACGGGCGTGCCGTTCCTCATTTCTTCGCTCCCAGCTTTTACAAGCGGTTGATTTACCGCCAGGCTATCGCTAAAAATTTCTATGTTGTCGCCATACTCGCGGCCTTTTTTAATGCCGGTACGGTGTGTTTTATTATCTTTTACGGTTATTACATAAGCACCTTCAGCCGAGCTTACCACAGCTGTTTTTGGCACTACAAACGTACTGTCTTTAGCATTAATCGGTAGTATTACTTCTGCTACCATGCCGGGCAACAGCTTTTTGTCGGTATTAATAACATCCATTTCTACACGTTCAGAGCGCAACCTTAAATCGAGCGCACCACTCATACGTTGTATCTTAGCTTTAAATACCTGGCTGGGTAAAGAGCCTACGGTAAAGCTTATCTCGTCTTCCTGTTTTAGGTAGCCGGTATACATTTCGGGTACGCTTACAGCAAGGCGTAGTTTCTTTTGGTCCTGTATAACCAACAGGGGCAGCTCGCTGCCTTTACCTGCCGGGCCCACATAAGCGCCGGTGTTTATGTTACGGGCCGATACCACACCGTCAAACGGGGCGCGTATTTGTAAATAGCTTTGTATAACCTGTACTTCTTTGTAAGCAGCTTTGGCGGCTTGTAGCTGTGCATAATCGCTGTTCTTGCGCGATAGTGCAATGTCAAGGTCGTTTTTGCTTATGGTGCCTTCAACCTTACTGGTTTCCAGTATACGGTTATAAGTAGCGTTAGTAGCCATATATACGGCCTCCATTGAGTGCAGCCGAGATTCGGCAGCAGCAAGCTGAGAACTTATCTCGGGAGCCTCAAGCACCATAAGCAGCTGCCCTGCTTTAACTTCAGATCCTATATCTACTTTAAGCTCTTTTACAAAGCTGCTCACCTTGGCATAAACATCTACCTGCTTAAAGCCCTGCAATTCTGCCGGTAGCCTAATTTGGCTGCTAAGTTTTTCTTTTTGTAGTTCAAATGTTTCAATGTTAGGTTCTGCCGCAGGTGGCGTTTCTTTTTTTTCTTCACCACAAGATGCCAATAGTAGCATTGTGGCTATAGGTATAAGGTAATTCTTCATATTATTGTTGAGATGATGGTGATGGAATATAGTGTTTGCTTTCTTCGTCTTCAGGGTCAAGCGATACCGATTGTGTGGTGGCTTTGCCCTGTGCCCATGCAAAGATAACAGGCAAAATAACTAAAACGGTAATGGTAGAGAAAAGTAACCCTCCTATAACCGCACGGCCAAGGGGAGATACCTGTTCGCCGCTTTCGCCATGGCCTATGGCCATTGGCAGCATACCGGCAATCATGGCTACCGATGTCATGATGATTGGTCGCAGACGGATAGAAGCGGCCTCGCGTGCTGCTTTTATAGCATCGCCGCCGTTTTTCCTGCGGAGTTCTTCGGCATTGGTTACAAGCAGTACCGCATTTGCAATAGATACACCTACTGACATGATGATACCCATGTACGACTGTAAATTTAGCGTAGAGCCTGTTGCCAATAGCAATAACAGCGACCCTAATACCACCGCAGGCACTGCCGTTAATATTACAAGCGATACCTTAAACGACTGGAAATTTGCCGAAAGCATTAAAAAGATAACAATAACAGCTACCAGTAAGCCGCTTTGCAAGCTGCCCATGGTCTCGGTTAAAACCTTGCTAAGGCCTATAGGCTCAATAAACAGGCCTCGTGGCAGTTCGCCCAGTCCGGCTATGGTTTTTTGCACATCTTTAGTGGCCGTACCCAGGTCGGTATGGTCTATATTGGCCGTAATAGAAATGTAGGGCATGGCACCCAGGTTGTCATTCTCACCGTGGGTTTCGGTATGGGTTATGGTAGCTACATCGCCAAGTACGGGGCGTACCTGGTTTTTAAGCATTGGTATATTGGCCATATCCTGCTCGGTTTGCATTTTATCCAACGGCACTTGTACCTGCACACTATAAGATAAGCCCGCTTTTTCATCAATCCAGGTATTCTTTTCAGTATAACGGGATGATGATGTAGAGGCAATAAGCGAACGCGAAACATCGCTTATATCTACACCCAGCTGTGCTGCGCGCACCCTGTCTATAGTAATATCAAGGGCAGGGTAGTGTATGGGCTGCGCTATTTGTATATCCCTGAAATAAGATTTCTCTTTAAGCTGTGCTATTATCTTATTGGCATATTCTTCGTTCAGTTTTTTGTTTTTTCCGGCCAGCCTTATTTCTACCGGTGTAGGCGATCCCTGGCTCAATACCTTATCGGTAAGCTCAATGGGCTCAAAAGACAGCTTTACATCGGGTTGCACCTTTGCAATGTTTTTACGCAGCAGGTCTTTAAAGTCATCCATATCGGTATGGTAATCTTTAAGCGATATCTGGAACACTGCCTCATGGGGGCCTGCCATAAATAAATAGATAGGCGAAACTGAGAACAACGAAGGGTGCATACCTACATAAACCGATGATATGCCCACGTGCTCTTTGCCCACGGTTTTTTCTATTTCATGCAATACGGTAAGGGCTTTTTCTTCAGTACGTTCTATACGTGTACCGTCGGCTGCGCGCATGCGCAACTGAAACTGGCTGGAATTTACCTTAGGGAAAACATCCTGGCCAATAACGCCTATCATAATAACGGCAAGTCCGGTAATAATAACCAAATAGCCTATGCCAATGAATTTTCGTTTGGGCAGCAGTCTGTCTATAAGCTTCATAAACCTGATTCGGAAACGTTCAAACAGGCTTAATTTACCATCTTTATTATAGTCTTCCCTATCGGCGTGGTGGGCTTTATCATAATCAGGATCAAGGCTTGGGTTAGCGGCATCGCTTTCAGGGCTTTTTGCACCATGTCCGCCATCTTTCATGATCCAGTTGGCCATTACCGGTACAAACGTCTGCGAAAGCAGGAACGATATTATCATCGAGAAGCCTATGGCCATAGCCAATGGAAGGAACAATGCTCCCGGTATGCCTGTCATGGTAAATGCCGGTGCAAATACAGCCAGTATACATAATAATATAAGTAGCTTAGGCAGGGCTATCTCCTTACAGGCATCCCAAATGGCGAGGGCCTTGGGCTTGCCCATATCAAGGTGCTGATGGATATTTTCTATGGTTACCGTACTTTCATCTACCAATATACCAATGGCGAGTGCCAGCCCGCTGAGCGACATAAGGTTGATTGTTTGCCCAAACAATTTAAGGAACAATACACCCGATATGATAGAGATAGGTATGGTAAGGATAACAATCAGGGCTGCGCGCCTGTCACCCAAAAACAGGATAACCATTAAGCCGGTAAGTACGGCACCTATAGCACCTTCGGTTATAAGGCTTTTAACCGAGTTTATTACATAAACCGACTGGTCAAACTCATAGGATATGGTTACATCTTCGGGCAGGGTGCTTTGTATTTTAGACATGTTTGCCTTAAGGTTTTGCACCACATCCCAGGTGCTTGCAT
>JAZKDS010000445.1:7538-13103 GCA_040387455.1 Bacteroidota bacterium | reverse complement strand
CAGGACTTTAGCAAGCGTCACCGTAATATTACCCGGAAGTTGCTACGCAATTGCGAGCGCGTAAAAAGGTATGTAACCATGGCCGGTCATGACTATGAAAAGCTTGATGAATATGCCCGTTTACTTATAGGCTCTTACTTTACGCACGAGTATTCTATAGAGAGTGCTGCATTCTTTAACCCCAGTATAGTGCCTGATCCTGACCAGAGTAACCTTGAAGAAGGCCAGCTACGTGTTATCATCAGTTTTAGGGCGGTGGGCGAGGGCCACGTGTCTTCGGTGGTGTTTCGTAGGGCTATGATTGACCAGTTTACGAATATAACCGTCATTCCTGCAGGTAATTACATAGATGAGGCTGAGAAAGTGCACAACGTTATGTACCAAAAAAGGCTATTCCTTAAAAAGGCACAGGAGGCCGACCTGAATGAAGAATTTCTGGATATGGTGGATAAAAAACTGGAGGATAGGTTTGATTATGACCAGCTTAAGCGGGTTGTGGTAGAAGCCAAGGCCACAGAAGACGATCATGATATTATAAGGCAGTATAATTTAATACTTGCATTATCAGACAGTTACAGGAGGATTACCTTTAGTAAGGATACTGATATTAGCGACAGGGTTATTTTCCCCATATCAGATTTTGAGAGCAAAGGTATAGAAGATGCTCGTTTTGTGCTGTTTACAGATGAAAACGGCAAAAAAACCTACTATGCCACCTATACTGCTTATGATGGTGTGCACATTATGCCTAAGTTGCTGAAAACGTACGACTTCTATGATTTTAAGACCAGTCCCCTAAACGGGGCTGGGGCAAAAAACAAGAATTTAGCGCTTTTTCCGCGTAAGATTAATGGCAAATTTGCCATGCTTAGCCGCATAGATGGTTGGAATAACTACCTGATGTACAGCGATAATATCAACGAATGGGACGATCCTGTCAAGATCCAGAGCCCGGAATACCCATGGGAGTTTACCCAGATAGGCAATTGTGGCTCGCCGATAGAAACCGATGCCGGCTGGCTCATCATTACACACTCAGTGGGTAGTATGAGGCGCTACAGCATAGGCGCATCATTGCTTGATATTAACGACCCGGCCATAGAAATAGGCAGGTTAAAAGATCCGCTTATTGTGCCAAATCCCGATGAAAGAGAGGGTTACGTGCCAAATGTTGTGTACAGCTGCGGTAGTATAATCCATGGTGATGAGCTGATTATTCCATACGGATTGTCTGACCACAGTTCCGGATTCGCCACTGTTAAGCTTCAAACATTGCTTGACCGACTTAAAAACGGCGGATAGCACCATAAAGTAAAATCTTACATTTTAATAAAAAATTAACGCTAATTCTTCACTTTCGGAAGTTGGAATTGGCGTTTTTTTTTTTTCGCCATTGCGGGCAGAAAAGACGAGGAAATTTAAAATATAGCTAGCCGGTATTCTCGGCACTCCATCTCTAAAACAAATTTTTAACAAAACCCCAACTCCCATCAAGTCATCCTGCTATATCTTTGCACCAAATTTTAATTGTTATGGATAACGGTATGGCCGGCGATAACCTCTCGGGATTTTTCGGGAAGAACCCGGTACTAAAAAACAGGGAGTTCTTATCTTTTCTTGGTATACGCTTTGGGCTCATGTTTGCCCTTAACATGCAAATAACCATTATCTTTTACTGGGTATACCAGCTTACTAAAGACAAGCTCTCGCTGGGGCTTGTGGGTCTGGCCGAGGTTATACCCGCCGTGGGCTGCTCGCTTATAGCCGGCCACTTTGTAGACCTGTCAGAAAAGCGCAAAATGGTACTGTTTTGCATTGCTGCCTATATACTGCTTGGTGTAAGCCTGTTTACCCTTACCACGCCGCCCATGCACGCTACGCTGGGCACACAAACCACACTCTATCTTATCTACTTTTTGGTATTTACCGGGGGTGTAATCCGCTCGTTTATGGGGCCATCAGTGTTCTCGTTGTTTGGGCTGGTAGTGCACGATAAAAAACTATACCCTAACGGCACCAGCTGGAGCAGTATGGCCATGCAAACCGGCGCCGTGCTGGGGCCGCTTGTGGCCGGGCTCATGATAGCGCTAGACGGAGTAGTATCGGGCATGTTTGCGGTAGTACTGGTGCAAATAGCCCTGTTGTTCCCTATACTGCACATAAAGCGCAAGCCGGTGCTTAAAAAAGAAAAAGAACCCATACTGCAAAGCCTCTCGCAGGGGTTGCGCTTTGTGGTAAAAACCCCGGCATTGCTGGGGGCACAGCTGCTCGATATGTTCAGCGTGCTCTTTGGCGGGGCGGTGGCGCTGCTGCCGGTATTCCAGACCGAAATATTGCATACCGATACCGTGGGCTTTGGCCTGCTGCGATCGGCGCCGGGCATAGGCGCATTGTGCACACTGGGGCTGCTGGCCTTTTTTCCGCTAAAAACACACCCGGGTAAAAAGTTGTTTGTGGCCGTTACGGGCTTTGCCCTGTGCATAATAACCTTTGGGCTATCAACCCACTTTTTACTGTCGTTTTTTGCCCTGATGTTCAGCGGAATGTTCGATGCCGTTAGCGTAGTAGTGCGCAGTACCATATTGCAGCTTGTAACGCCCGACCACATGCGGGGGCGGGTGGCATCGGTCAATACCATATTTGTAAGCAGCAGCAACGAGCTGGGCGATTTTGAAAGTGGTGTTATGGCCCACTGGCTGGGCACCGTGCGCGCAGTGGTTATGGGCGGCTGCCTTACGCTGGGTGTGGTAATGGTTACGTTTTTTAGTGCGCCGCAATTGCGCAACTTTAGCTTTGAAACCCAAAAAGAAGAAGAGCTGCCACAGCCTCTGGATGCTTAAAATAAAAAAGCCCACACATAATATCTGTGTGAGCTTTTTTTCCCAAAAAAAGAAGAAAGTTGTTTGTTTGTAACTGTGCGTTAATTGCCTTTATATCTATTGCGTACTGTCAATTTCTTTATGCGGTAACAACATTTCAAATCTAATAAAAATACCTCATCTACAATTTGCAGGTGCTATTTTTCGCAAATTTTCAATGCAATCAGGGTTATAGCCTCTTTTAAAGAAAGAATTGCAATGCATGCCTAATTATGTTAAACAAAAAGTAGCTTTTTGTTGATTTTACAGCTACATCGTTTTAGTAAAAATGTAGTATATATCGCGCAATGCTGTTACTTCCTGCTCGTCAGTAGTCTAAATTTCACTATAACGGTTTAGTTGGGCAACAGGTTTTTATGGTAATTTTTAGTTTTCAGGGCCATTAATAACATTTAAGGTGTTACGGTTTTCCCGCAATTAACATTTTTTTAAGTTTACTTTAACAACGATAAAAAATAGTGTTTTAGAAAATTAACTAATATTGGCATACAAACCAATCAATATTTCCTCTCAATGAAAATTTCTTCACTCAAATGGGCTTCCATAATGGCCCAATCCTGGGAGCAGATGGTAAATATTATTTCCTCAATGCTAAGGCATTAAATAAATGGATGAGAGAAACTTTTGGCACGAATCCAGCAACTACTACTACCCCGCTGAATGCTAATTATCATTATTTTACTGGAACACAAGGTGGCACAAATGGAGAAAATTACCCAACGTTGACCTCCGGCCTCAAAGGAATATATTCTATGGTGTCTAGTAATTCATATTGGGGATCTGGACATGCGGATTTAATTGAAAATGGCGTATGTGTATTTGGTTGTCATTTTACGGATACGCCACCAGCACCAATTGATTACATTGATATCTGGGTATTACAATAACACTTTTCCCATGAAAAAACTTATTTTACTTTCAGCCATAATATTGGCATCATGTAACACAACCTATAAAAGAGAGTTGTTCACATACAACCAAAATGAAAAACAAATATGGATAGATTCCTATAAATATGAGGTTTTTTACGGCTGTATGAAAGAAGGCCTGGGTAATGACAGCCTGCGTATTGTTTTACAAAATAAAGACTTGTTCAACAAAAATGCCAATGCTGATTTAGCGCTTAGTGAAGAAGCAAGGGAACTTGGAAAAAAAGTTATAAATCAAATGCCAAAACCTTATATCAAAATTGATAAAGGAGATGAAGCGTTGATGGATAAAAACTTTCTTTCATACTATTGCTTACAATATTATGCCAGCCGACAGCTTGATTCTATTGCTAATGCCGAATATGCAAAGTATACAAAGTAATTTATACTCATGGCCGAACCAACTTCAACTTTGTCAAATACGAATGTTAGCTTTATGGAACAAGTAATAGCCACCTTGCCACTTTTTCTAATTGTAATAGTATTGTTCTTTGCAATCAGACTGTATATAAAATTAAGCCGATATTTAGACAGGAACACGCCAAAAAAATAAATTATGGAAGTAAACGATTTTTCGATAGGACTGTTTTTATGGCAAATTTTTTATTTGCTTATATTGATAATAGTATTGTACTTTATCATTAAATTGTATAGAAAGTTGATGAAATATCTCGATAGAAAGAATAAAGATTAAAAGCTATATTTATGGATGATACAGAGAATGCAGTACATGAGGGCAACTATTTTTTTGATTTGTTTATAACCTGGCTTCCTATAGTTGTCCTGTTTATAGTAATATATGCTATAGTACGGCTCTACATAAAACTAAGCCGCTATTTAGACAGGAATACTCCAAAACAATAACAAAGGCTGCCTGCGGGTAGCCTTTGTTTTATATCTCAAACCCCCGCTCAATAGCTACAGTCTCTCCCTCACTTTTGGCAATTACCATGGTAGCAATGCCGTTGCCTATAAAGTTAGTAATGGCGCGGGCCTCACTCATAAATTTATCTACGCCCAGTAAAAACGCCAGCCCCTCCACCGGTATTTTATGCAATGCCGTTAGCGTACTGGCCAGCACCACAAACCCGCTACCGGTAACGCCTGCCGCACCCTTGCTGGTAACCATAAGCAGGCCTATTATAGTAAGTATCTCGGCAAAGCTAAGGTGCACATCATACAGCTGGGCGAGGAATATTACCGACATGCTGAGGTAAATGCTAGTGCCGTCAAGGTTAAAAGAATATCCTGTAGGCACTACCAAACCAACAACCGACTTGCTGCAGCCTATTTTTTGTAGTTTTTCAAGCAGGTTGGGCAGCGCCGTTTCGCTGCTCGATGTGCCCAGTATAATAATAAGTTCGGCCTTGATGTATTTTAAGAATTTGAGCAGCGGCAGTTTGTAGTAGCGCATAATGCTGCCCAGTACCACAAAAATAAAGACCGCCATAGTAATGTACACACTCAGCAGCAACCTCCCCAACGGAATAAGCGTATGCAGCCCAAATTTACCCACCGTGGCTGCCATAGCGCCAAAAGCCGCCAGGGGTGCCAGGTACATAACCAGCTTTAATGCCTTAAAAACATAATTGCTGCCTGTATACAGATAGGCCACCACCTGTTCGCGTTTTTTGTAGTAGTTAAGGGCAATACCCACAATAATAGCCACCACAAGTACCTGTAGCGTAATGTTAGCCATAAAAAAATTGAGCCAGCTAAACTCTTCTGCCTTTTCGGTATACTTAGATGGGTCTAAT
>JAZKDS010000445.1:0-7528 GCA_040387455.1 Bacteroidota bacterium | reverse complement strand
AGGTAAGCCACACCCACGCCTATGGCCAGGGCAAAAGTGGTAACCACCTCAAAATACAGCAGCGCCTTTATGCCTATGCGGCCCACCTTGCGCAAATCGCCCACGCCGCTTATGCCCAGCACAATAGTCAGGAAAATTATGGGCACAATAAACACCTTTATAATATCTATAAACGTGGTACCTATACGTTCCATTTTTACGGCTGTATCGGGCATGTAATGCCCCAGCAGCACCCCTGCCGTAATGGCTATAAAAACCCAAAAAGTTAGGTTGGTAACCAGGGTAAGTAAAAAGCGTTGTGTGCGGCTCAGCTGCCTGTCCTGTGCATCCATTAAATAACGTTATAGGGTTACAAGATATGATTTTTTTATGAGGATTGTGGGAGCTAAAAACTTTGCTACTTTGCAACTCTGCCACTTTGTAACTTTAAAAGCAACTCCTTAGCCGCCGCTTTATACGCTGGTGAGTGCTTTATAAAGTCTTCGCTCAGTATGCGCTGCAGTTCTGGGTAAATCCACTCCTCTTTTTTACCGATGATAAACAGTGCCCGCATTGCATAGGCCTTGGTGGCAACCTTGCCGTTTGGGTTTATGAGCCAGTCAAAACACGCCTCGGTTATTTGTGTAAGCTGGTTGGCGTTCAAAAACCCCGCGTGTTTTTGATTATAGCCCGCCGCAAACATACATATTTTAGCAACCGACCGCAGTGCGCCTTCATGGGAGTATTGGGCAAGTGTAGGGCAAAAATGGTTATGGTAGGGTGTAAGCCAGTCAATATGCGCCTCCATAACCAGCTCGAGCGTCCAGCAGGCTTTGTGGTGGTTTTTATCAGCCGTGTCTACTGCCATAGCCATTAGCTCCGGCAGCAGGGCAGGGTCATTAAACACAAGGCCGCTCAGCACATCCCTTATGGGGCGGTGTGCGGTGCTGTTGGCTATCTGAACCTGAAATGGCGTTGGCATACGGTTGCTTTAAGGAGCTAAAATAAAAAAAATCGCCCGAAATTACTTCCTGGCGACTTCCTTCTATTTAACTAAACTCAACTATTACTGTTTTACAAACATTTTGGTAGCCTGTACATTTTGTCCGGTTGCTTTAATAATATAGCTTCCGGTTGCAAGCCCTTCAATGTTTATAGAGGGGTCTGTACCACTAAGGGTGCCACTTATAAGCGTTTTACCTGTAACATCTATTATAGTGTAGGTTTCTAAGCTTGTGTTTTGCGCCAGGCTCAGGTTAAGCACGCTGCCAGCCGGGTTAGGATACAGTGCAAAGGCAGTAGCTGTTTCATGGCCAATACCAGCCGTACACTCAGGGTCGTCCGCTAAGATAAATTCTGGTAATGTCTGGCTAAAATCAGGGCATGCCGCAGGCGAAGCCACCACATAATATACGCCGGGGCCCATGGCAACAAAAGTAGTTTGGGTAGCGCCTTCTATGGCTACACCATCTTTATACCATTGCACTATGGTGTAGGGTGCTAATACAGTATTGCTTACTGAGGCCGCATCGCCACAAAGCAAGAATGCACCCGTATCATTATCAATAGTAACCTGGCCGCTGGTGGTATGCTCTACTAAAAGGCCGGCAAACACAATGCCGTCAATAGCCAGTGCATTGCTGTAATACGTTTCGCCATCAAGGGTTACCTCAACGCGTATATCGGTTACAGAATATGTATACTGGTCGTATGTAAAGGTTGCTTCGGTTTCGCCTTCTACATCGGCAAATTCGGTTTCGCCATAAGCCTTAACCTGCCACTGGTAGGTATCATATTCGGTTTCGTTAGTCAATGCGGCAGTGCCATCTCCACCCGGGCACAACAATAGGTCGCCCGCAATAACTGGAGTAACATCGGCCGGTGCACAGCTTGGGTTATATACTACAACTGTTGGTAATGTATTAGATGTAGACCCTGGGCAGGCAGCTGGGGCGGTAGTGGCATAATATTCGCCGGGCTCGGTAATTACAAGGGTAAAAGTGTTAGCGCCCGGTATGGCTATGCCGTTTTTAAACCATTGCACGTTGCCGCCGTTCATTACCATGTTTATAACCTGGCCTCCGGGGCAAATAACATAGTTGCCCGTGTTAGGGTCAAAGGTTGCGTTACCTTCGGTCTCTACACTAAAAAATGGCGGAAGGAACACAAGGCTGTCTATAAACAGCTCGTTGCTAAAAAACGTTTCTCCGTTTTGGCTTACCTGGCACCTTATGTAGCTCACACTATAATTGTAGGCATCATAAGTAAAGTTAGCCGATGTTGCACCGGCAACGTTTACAAACGCATTGCTGCCATATTCTTTTTTTTGCCACTGGTAGCTGTCATACGGCACAATGCCCTGCACCATAGCGTTGCCTGTGCCGTTAGGGCACAGCAGTTCGTCGCCGGTTATAACGGCCTGCTGCTGCGCAAAAGCCGCGCACAGCGAAGAAAAGTAAAATGTAACGAGTAATAAAAATCTCATAGCGTGGTTTTTTTATTAGTTGGATTATTAATAATAATAAAAATACACTATAAATCTTTTAATATGAGGCGGTTTTTGGTTATAGTTACTTACACTATTTGACCTTTTTGTGATATTTTATGTTAAATTAAAAGTTGTAGGCTATAGATACATTGCCGTAATAATTAACCGGCAGCCCAGGGTAATAATACCGTGGTGCAGCGCCGTTAATGCCTGTGGCGTTTACTAAAACCATACTGGCATAACGCGTATCGGTTATGTTGTTTACCCCTGCCGAAAGATTTAAAAGCAGACCATTGCCATACTGTCCTTTAAATAGCAATTGCGACCAACCCAGCTTTACATTCAGTACATTATAGCTGTCGGCATACCCCGAATTAGCATCGTTTAAAGGCATGCTGTCTACGTAATAATAATCGGCGGTAAGGTAAAGGCTAAAGGGCATGGCTAAGCTAATGCCTGCGTTTATCTTGTTTTTTGGTACACCGGTAAGGTCGTTACCGCTATAATCAACACCACTATTTAAAAATTCCTTAAACTCATAATGGCCCATAGATGCTGCTGCATAGGGCTGTATCGTCCAGTTTTTGCCTAACTCCTTCACATACTTAACAGTAACTTCTATGCCCTGGTGCAGCGTTTTACCGGCGTTAACGCCCACATACTGGTCATCACCTACACGTTGTGCCACAAGCAGGTTATTTACCTGCATGCTGTACGCAGAAATTTCGGTATACAGTTTTTTGCCGAGCCAGTAGGCTTTATAGCCTACTTCAAAGTTATAGCCGCTTTCGGGTTTAATATCGGGGTTTATGGTGCCTTGCGGCGTAAGGGTTTCTTCTATAGCGGGCATAGAGAACCCACGGCTAACTGTAGTATACAGCGTTTGTAATGTACCGGGCTGGTAAATAAGCGATACCTGTGGCGACCAGATGCCCTTGTAGCTGTACTGCTGCGATAATGTATTTTCAAGCGGGTAGGTGTTGTCCAGGTCAAAATTGGTTTTGTTATAATTTACACCAGCCTGCACCTCAAGTTTTTTGGCAAGATGCACCCTGGCCTGGGCAAACACGTTTATAAAATTGCGCTGTTGCTCGCTGCCGGTAAGGCGTTCTCCCTCAAGGCTGCCGTTGCCGTTATTATCCTGATGCAGGTTTTGATAGGTGCCGCCGGTAAAACCATCGTTAAAATACTCGGCTCCGGCTATAAAATTTACCTGTTTTGCCCCGATGTCAAAAGAACCCTTAAACTGTGTGCGCGCCCCCCAGGCCATATTATCCTGCGTAAGGATGTCAAAAGGGCGGGGCTCATAATTTTGCTTGCTGCTGGCAAATAACGATGTAGAGTTGCTTAAAAAATCAGTCACCTTCCAATCATAAGCCAGGCCGCCCATCCACGATTTGTAACGTTCAAAACCCTTGCTTGCAGCCCATGTAGGTGCTGCGGCCTGTGGGTTGTTGGTATAAGTGTCCAGGTTAACAGAGCTGGGTATAAACGCCTTAAGGTAGGTATAGTTGCCAAAGTAGGTAAGGGTGCCGGTATCGGTCCTGAAAACATCACCCGCAAGGGTAATGCCTTCACGCCTGTAAGCGCTGTTATTGCGCCAACCATCGGTATTCAGGTTATGGTAGCTCAGGTTAAGGCTGCCTCCTTTGCCAGAATAGCCATAATTGATGGTGTTTTTTTGCAGCCCAAACGAGCCAAAGGTACTGCTGGCCATAGCGTGGCTTTGCTCATTGGTTTGATGTTGAGGCTCCAGCAGTATTGCCCCGCCCAGGCCCGCGCCATACACGCTGCTTAACGGGCCTTTAATTATTTCAACATTATTCAGCATTTGCAGGTCTATGTCTTCAATGGTGGTTTCGCTGTCGCCCGATGTAAGCGGTATGCTGCCATAAAATGCCCTAATCTTATTAGTGCCGTAGGGCGTGCGTGCCCCAATGCCGCGTATGGAAATGCGGTTGGTATTGATGCCGCCACTCTGCATAAAAACACCGGGCAGGGTGTTGAGTATGGGTGTAATGTCAGAATTGTTGTTGCGCTGCAAATCGTACCTGGAGAGTATGCTAACCGATGCCGGTGCGTTGAGCAGGCTGTCGTTTATGTGGTAGCTGCTTATAATAAGCGGCTGTATTTCATATTCTATTTTTACAGCATACGCATAGTCAACAATACGATTAATAACACTGTCTTTTTGCCTCGCTACATTTTTCAGGCTATCCTGCAGGTATTGCCTGTTTATGATTTTTATATTCCTTGCTTTGGTATAAATAGTATCCTGTGCAAGGGCAGTAAGGGCAAATAATAATATAAAGGCAGTAAGTAGTTTTTTAGGCATGGTTTAATTGGTTTGTTTAAACGACAACCCCATAGGGGTGGCATATTTATAGAATTAATAAGAAGAATGTCGTCAGAGCTTCATAGAAGCGGCATATAATGTGTATCTGTATGCCGTTCCTACGGAACTCTTACTAAAGCGTAAAATGTTTTCTATAAATATGCCGCTTCTCTGAAGCTATTGCCGGATAAAAATACGGCATCTAAATTAAAAAAAAATCCTACAGCATTACACCGCAGGATTTCTATAATAATTATTCAGGCAAGATCAATCTTTATTATTTAGTGGCAGTAACTTTCCATAGGGTATTGCCGCTGTCATCATTAACTAATAGTGATCCGTCGTTCATAACGGTAACATCTACGGGGCGGCCATAGGCCTTGGCTTTCTTTTCATCGGCAATAAAGCCGGTCAAAAAATCTTCGGGCTTACCGGGCTTACCGTCGGTAAATGGTACAAATACTACTTTATAGCCTGTCATTACACTGCTGTTCCATGAGCCATGCTGACCCACAAACGCCCCATTTTTATATTTAGCCGGGAAGTTGTTGCCTGTATAAAACACTAACCCTAACGATGCCGTGTGGCTGCCCACCGGTACATCGGGCACCAGGGCTTTTGCTACAAGTTCTTTACCCTGGCCCTTCATACGCGGGTCTTCAATCTGGCCGTAGTAGCTATACGGCCAGCCATAAAATGCACCCGGCTTAACGCTTGTAATATAATCGGGAACCAGGCCATCGCCTAATTCATCGCGTTCGTTTACTGCTGTCCACAGTTCTTTGGTAACGGGATTCCAGTCTACACCCACGGGGTTACGCAGCCCCGCTGCATAAATTTGCTCACCGGTACCGTCTGGGTTTACTTCCAGTATATTGGCACGGCGTGCCTCGTTTTCCATACCGTGTTCGGCCACGTTGCTGCCGCTGCCTACGGTTATGTATATCTTGCTGCCATCGGCACTGGCTATAAGGTTGCGCGTCCAGTGGTTGTTGTAGCCACCGGCGGGCAGGTTTACAATTTTTTGGGCAGGTCCCTGTAGTTTCATGTCGCCCTCTTTATACGGGTAACGGTACAGGCCATCGGTATTGGCTATGTAAAAATAATTTTTAAGTACCAGTGTACCATACGGCTGGTTAAGCTTTTCGGCAAAAACAGCGCGGGTTTCAAATGTGCCGTCTTTATCCTTATCCCTCAAAATGGTTATCTGGTCGGCACTGCCGCTGGTGCCGCTTTCGGTAACAAAAATATCGCCGTTAGGGGCAATGTAGGTATTCCGCGGATTTTTTAAATCAGAGGCAAACCGGGTAACGATAAACCCGGCCGGGGCCTTTGGGGTAGCGCCTTCGGGCCAGTCTTCCATACTGCTGTTTTTGGTAACGCTCTCTGTAGTAAAAGGGGCGGGCAGCGTCAACGGGCCTATGGCGGTTTGCACTGTAGTGCTGCCTTCGGCTTTAGCCTCCTGTTTTTCTTCTTTGGTAATTTTTTTATCGGTACAGGCAGTAAGGCCCATAAACCCGGCAAGCGCCAGGGCAATTGTTGCTTTTTTCATGCGTATGTAATTTCAGGATGTAAGTGTAATCCCCTAAAATTACGGCACATTGTTCATAACAATATGCTAACTGCTTGAATATTAATTGTATTTTAACATTCATAAAATTATTGCAAAATAATGCGGTGATGGAACGTATGGCCAAGGAGGCCGAGGCCGACCTTGATGGCGAGGTTCCCGTCTTTATAGGCGTGCTTAACGGCGCGTTTATGGCAGTAGCCGGTTTTGTTAAGCATTATACAAAACCGTGCGAGGTAAGTTTTGTAAAATTAGCCAGCTATGAGGGTACCGAAACTACCGGTAGCGTTAAGCAGCTTATAGGCCTGGGGCAAAGCCTTGAAGGCCGTAGCGTGGTTATTATTGAAGATATAGTAGATACCGGCAACACGGTACAGGAACTCAAAAAAATATTTGAAGGCCAAAACGTAAAACAGCTTAAAATAGCCACCCTATTTTTTAAGCCCGAAGCGTATACAAAAAATATTCCGCTGGATTATATTGGCTTTGAAATACCCAATAAATTTATAGTGGGCTACGGCCTTGATTATGACGGGCTGGGGCGCAACCTGCCCGAAGTATACCAATTACATAGTTAACAACACACAAGTTTTTATATAATAATGAAAAATATAGTTTTATTCGGAAAGCCCGGAGCGGGTAAAGGCACTCAGGCAGAGTTTTTAAGGTCACGCTACAACCTTATACACATTTCTACCGGAGATGTGTTTCGCTTTAACCTTAAAAACGATACACCACTGGGCAAAGAAGCACGCACCTTTATGGATGCCGGCGACCTGGTGCCTGATGCACTTACCATTAAAATGCTTCAGGATGAGGTAGAAAAACACCCCGATACTGCAGGCTTTTTGTTTGATGGTTTTCCGCGAACAGTGGCTCAGGCCGAAGCGCTTGATGCTTTTTTAATAAGCAAAGGCTGGCAGGTAGATGCCGTTGTGGGGCTTGAAGCCGATGACGATGTGCTTGTGGCGCGCTTGTTAGAGCGTGGCAAAACAAGTGGCCGCCCTGATGACCAGGACGAAAACCTGATACGTAACCGCTACCAGGAGTATAATGATAAAACCGCTCCGTTAACAGATTTTTATGCCAAACAGGGTAAATATTTTGCGGTAGACGGTATAGGTACTATTGCCGAAATAACCGAAAGGTTAAGCAC
>JAZKDS010000444.1:0-15986 GCA_040387455.1 Bacteroidota bacterium | reverse complement strand
AAAAGCAGGAGTAGAAGAGCAGGATGCAGAGCGCAAAGTATATATCGTTAAAGAAGTAATATCGTATACTGATGAGGCTACAGGCAGCGAAATTATCATTATGCCTGCCGATGACTACCAGGTAACTACCATGGTAGATTTTGGTACTAAGGTATTAGGCACGCAAAATGCTACCCTTAAAAATATTGCCGATTTTAAAGCAGAAATATCAGACTCCCGCACATTCAGCTTTCTTCACGAGCTGGAAACCCTGCTGGAGCATGGCCTTATAAAAGGCGGCGACCTTAATAATGCCATTGTGTATGTAGATAAGGAAATTTCGCCCGAAACTATAGAAAAGCTAAAAGTAGCCTTTGGCAAAGACAGTATTTCTGTAACGCCAAACGGTATTCTTGATAACCTTACACTGCATTACCCTAACGAGGCCGCACGCCACAAATTACTTGATGTAAGTGGCGATCTTGCCCTTATAGGCACACGCATCCGCGGAAAGGTAATTGCTAATAAGCCGGGGCACTTTGTAAACACGCAATTTGCAAAAAAAATATCAAAAATCATAAAAACAGAACAGCGCAATGCCGTGCCGGTGTACGATCTTAATAAGGAGCCGCTTATGGACATCCATAAGATAATGGCCATACTGCCGCACCGTCCGCCGTTCTTGTTAGTAGACCGCATTATAGAAATGAGCGCAACACACGTGGTAGGACTTAAAAACGTTACCATGAACGAGAGCTTTTTTGTGGGCCACTTTCCGGGTGCACCGGTTATGCCGGGCGTGCTTATAGTAGAGGCCATGGCACAAACAGGTGGTATACTTATACTAAGCACCGTGCCTGATCCTGAAAACTACCTTACCTATTTTATGAAGATAGATAACGTTAAGTTTAAGCACAAGGTACTACCCGGCGATACCCTAATATTTAAATGCCACCTTATATCGCCCATACGCCGCGGTATATGCCACATGCAGGCAAATGCCTATGCAAATGGTAAACTGGTAGCAGAAGCAGAACTAATGGCACAAATTGCCAAAAACAGTTAATAAACCACACATGAACCAACCATTAGCATATGTACACCCGGGCGCCAAAATTGCCAAGAACGTGGTAATTGAGCCTTTTACAACCATTCATAATAATGTAGTAATAGGAGAGGGAACCTGGATAGGCTCTAACGTTACCATTATGGAAGGGGCCCGCATAGGTAAAAATTGCAATATATTTCCGGGTGCGGTAATTTCTGCCCCACCGCAGGACCTTAAATATCAGGGAGAAGACACCACAGCCGAAATAGGCGACAACACCACCATAAGGGAGTGTGTTACCATTAACCGTGGCACATCCGACAGGATGAAGACCACAATAGGCAAAAACTGTCTGGTTATGGCTTACTCTCATATAGCACACGATTGTTTTGTGGGCAACTACTGTATTTTTAGCAACAACACTAACCTTGCCGGCCACATTACCGTGGGCGACTATGTGGTGCTTGCAGGTATGGTGGCTGTACACCAGTTTTCTACCATTGGCAGCCATGCGTTTGTAACGGGTGGGTCATTAGTACGTAAAGATGTGCCGCCTTATGTAAAGGCAGCACGCGAGCCGCTTAGTTATGTGGGTATAAACTCTGTAGGTTTAAGAAGGCGTGGTTTTACATCAGAAAAGATTACCGAGATACAAAACATTTACCGCATTCTGTACCAAAAAAACTATAACGTAAGCCAGGCCCTTGAAATTATTGAGGCCGAAATGGAAGCTACACCGGAGCGCGATGAAATTATCATGTCTATCCGTAATTCTCCGCGTGGTGTTATGAAAGGCTACAGCGGCGGAAACGCGTAAATTAAACACATTTGTTGATTCGGTAATTTGTTGATTTAAGATTCAATAACCGGATAACCATATAACCAAATACACTAAAAAAATAAACAATTAAATAATGGCAAGTACATCAGATATCCGCAATGGGTTATGCATAAAATTTAACCACGATATTTATAAAATTATCGAATTCCTTCACGTTAAGCCGGGTAAAGGCCCAGCTTTCGTTCGCACAAAACTAAAAAGCCTTACTAACGGTAAAGTGCTTGATAACACGTTTTCTGCAGGCCACAAAATTGAAGATGTACGTGTAGAAACACACAAGTTCCAGTTTTTGTACCCGGAAGGAGACCAGTACCACTTTATGCATACTGAAACCTATGAGCAAATATCTTTACACAGAGATATCCTTGATGCTCCGGATCTTCTTAAAGAAGGAGAAACTGTAATGGTTATCATCAATGCCGAGACGGATGCACCGCTATCTGTAGATATGCCATCATCTGTAGTGCTTGAGGTTACTTATGCTGAGCCGGGTGTTAAAGGCAATACTGCAACAAATGCTACCAAGCCTGCAAAGGTTGAAACCGGTGCATCTATAAACGTACCGCTTTTTATTAACGAAGGCGATAAAATTAAAATTGATACCGCTACAGGTAGTTACATGGAGCGTGTAAAGGAATAAGTTGATTTTGTGGGTCTGGTTATTTGGTAATTCGTTTAAAACGCCATTCTCAAATAACCAGATTATCAAATAACCAAATAAACTGAAAAATGAAATTCCCAAAGGTATATCCTCTTAAGGAAATTGCTGAAATTATAGGTACTGAGTATGTGGGCGACGACAACTTCCCTGTGCACGGCATGAACGAAATTCATGTGGTACAGCCGGGCGATATTGTGTTTGTAGACCACCCTAAGTATTATGATAAAGCCCTGCAATCAGCAGCCACCATTGTGCTTATAAACAAGCAGGTAGACTGCCCTCAAGGCAAGGCATTGCTAATTTCAGACGATCCTTTCAGGGATTTCAATACGCTTACCAGGCATTTTATGCCGTTTCAGCAGGCTAATGTTTCTATTGCACCCACGGCTAAAATAGGCGAGGGTACGGTAATACAACCCAACACTTTTGTGGGCAACAATGTGGTTATTGGCAAAAACTGCCTTATACACAGCAATGTTGCCATTTATGACAATACTATTATAGGTAATAATGTAATAATCCATGCCGGTACGGTGCTGGGTGGCGATGCGTTTTACTATAAAAAACGTCCTGAAGGTTTTGACCAGCTGCTAAGCGGCGGGCGTGTGGTTATTGGCAATGATGTGGGCATTGGTGCGCTATGTACTATTGATAAAGGTGTTACCGGAGATACCACCATTGGCGATGGCTCTAAAATTGATAACCAGGTGCATGTAGGCCATGATACGGTAATAGGAAAAAAATGCCTTATTGCCAGCCAAACCGGCATTGCAGGCTGCGTGATTCTGGAAGACGAAGTTACCATGTGGGGCCAGGTAGGTATTACCAGCGGTATTACCATAGGCACTAAAGCGGTAATAATGGCGCAAAGCGGCGTGTCTAAATCATTAGCAGGCGGCAAGGTATACTTTGGCTCTCCGGCCGAAGAATCGCGCGAAAAGCTGAAGCAGATGGCCCACGTAAAACGCATACCTGAAATTCTTGAAAAACTTAAATAGCCCGCTATGACTGCAAAAGAACTGGTACAGGAATATTATAGGCTTGATGCACTGCGCAACCCGCAGATAATGGACAAATACATCCACACTGATTTTTTGCTGCAGTGGTACAGCTCTAAAGGCTATCTTGAAATTGACAAAAAAGACCTGATGGCGCTTGCCACTGAAATGGGCAAATCATACACCTCATCGCGCATAGAGATAAGCCATATACTGGAAGAGAACAGCCAGGTATCGGTACGCTATACGCATTATGTTACCGCCTTTGAAAATCCGAACGAAGAGATGGTGTTAGCGCACTTTGTTATGTTTTGGGAAGTAAAAGACGCACAGCTGCATCGTGGCTATTTAATGAGCCAGCTGGGATAAGGCTTAGGCAGAAATTTCTGCAAATTTGATGCATAAATAATAAAAAATGGGCTTTGCATATTGGTTAAAACCCTATTTTTGTACCACAAACTGAAAAAAAACAATAAAATAAATATCATGAGTGTTTTAGTTAATAAAAATTCCAAAATAATTGTACAGGGTTTTACAGGTAGCGAAGGTACCTTTCACGCAACCCAAATGATTGAGTATGGCACTAATGTAGTAGGTGGCGTTACCCCCGGTAAAGGCGGAAGCACTCACCTTGACAAACCTGTATTTAACACCGTAAAAGACGCTGTTGATATTGCAGGAGCCGATACTTCTATCATTTTTGTTCCGCCGGCATTTGCTGCTGATGCAATTATGGAAGCTGCTGAGGCAGGTATTAAAGTAATTATTGCAATTACCGAAGGTATTCCCGTAGCAGATATGATTAAAGCTTATGACTATATTAAAGGTAAAGATTGTCGCCTGATAGGTCCTAACTGCCCGGGTGTTATTACACCGGGAGAAGCTAAAGTAGGCATTATGCCGGGCTTTGTTTTCAAAAAAGGTAAAGTAGGTATTGTTTCTAAATCAGGTACCCTAACCTATGAAGCGGCTGACCAGGTTGTAAAACAAGGTCTAGGTATTACTACAGCTATTGGTATTGGTGGCGACCCCATTATTGGTACTACTACTAAAGAAGCTGTTGAATTGCTTATGAACGACCCTGAAACAGAAGCTATCATTATGATAGGAGAGATAGGTGGACAGCTTGAGGCTGACGCTGCCCGTTGGGTAAAAGCAGATGGTAACCGCAAGCCGGTTATTGGCTTTATAGCTGGTGAAACTGCTCCTAAAGGGCGTACAATGGGTCACGCTGGTGCTATTGTAGGTGGCGCAGATGATACTGCTGAAGCTAAGAAACGCATCATGAGAGAAAACGGTATTCACGTTGTTGACTCTCCTGCTGAAATAGGCAAAAAAGTAAAAGAAGTTTTAGGATAATCCATCCTTCACAATAAAACAAAAGCCCCGAATTTCGGGGCTTTTGTTATTTTATATGGTATTGAATTTCAAATCTAAACTATTTGAAATTAGAAATAATCAATAATTAATTTCCTATAGGTTTTTCCTGTGTAGCCTGCTGTTCTGTAAGGTTTTCAAATTCTTTATATATAATGATAGAAGCCTTAAAACCCGTGGCAAGATTCCATTCATTAGAGCTTATAACCTGCTGTGCATCATCATAAATCCTAAACTCTGCCGTGTTAGGGCCGGATGTGCCCTGGTTAAGCGCTTCAAAATCTATTTTATTAAAACCTTCGGTAAGTGTAAGCTGTATTCCTTTAAAATCATTTGTTAGTGTAATATCTTCAATAATAACTTTGTCGTTAACGCTAACCTTTATACGGTCGCCATCGGCATATTGAAAATCGCGCGCCATTATCTGTACAAATTTAGATTTGCTGCGCACTTCGCCAAAATTTTGGTTACCACGATATGCCTCATTGCTTTCGCCCTGTGGTTTAACCGCAGCACGCTCTTCATATTCAGAGGCACGGCTTACAAACTTGTCTTCTTCAAGCATGCTGAACTCTGCTTTTTTTTCACCAACGGTAAAAGTTGGGTAGCTAAACTCTTTTTTATCTTCTGGCTTTAGCTTAAAAGGGCTGTCCGGGTTGGGTGCAGCTGTAGTTTGAGAGGGCTTAACCGTAGTGTTGCCTTTAGGTATGGCAATGCCACCACTTCGGGTTTCGCCACCTTGTGCCCAGGCTGCTGCCGATAAAAATGTTAACACTATAAGGAGAAGGCTTTTCATACAAAACGCTTGTTTAAAACAAAGTAACAAAAATTTTGCCAAGATTTTACAATGCTTAACAATTTGATAGGTAAATAACGCATTTAGAGCGGTTAAATTATATTTTATTTTTTTGTGATTACTTCTATAGCTATTTTTTTTTATTCATATTTGCTACATCTATTCTTTAATAATGAAAAACACGCTGCGTTCACTTGGCCTTATTTTTGTTTGCCTAATATTTTCATCGTGCAAAATGGGCCGTTTTGTATATTATAATTTTGCCAATATAACAGACCACAAAATATTTCCGTACCGCACGGCCAATAGAGATTCTACCAATACTTTTAAGTTTGAGCAATCTGCAAAACCTAAATACCCAAGGAAATTTACCTATGCCGATTCAACAGAAATTACGTTTGAGCAGTATCTGGAAAAAAACAATACGGTAGCTTTTATCATCATTAAAAATGACTCTATTCAGTACGAAAAATATTTTGACGGATATGATGAGGCATCGGTTGTGGCCTCATTTTCTATGGCCAAATCGGTAACCTCAATGCTTATAGGCTGCGCCATCCAGGATGGGTATATCAAATATATAGACGAGCCCATTACTAATTACATACCGGAGTTTAAAAATGAAGAACTGAGTAAAGTAACTATTGAAAATTTACTTCAGATGACCAGTGGTATTAAGTTCAATGAGAGCTATGTAAATCCTTTTGGCGATGCTGCAACATACTATTACGGTACTAATTTACGCAAGGCCATTTACAAGCGTAAACTTGCTAATGAGCCGGGTACAAACTTTAGCTACAGCAGTGGCGATACCCAGATATTGGGGCTTGTTTTAGAGCGTGCACTAAAAGGTAAAAGCATAACAGCATATCTTGAAGAAAAAATTTGGAAACCCCTGGGTATGGAGTATGATGCCACCTGGAGCCTGGACCGTAAAAAGGATGGCCTTGAAAAAACTTTTTGTTGCCTTAATGCACATGCAAGAGATTTTGCTAAACTGGGCAGGCTATATCTTAACAAGGGTAACTGGAATGGTGTGCAGGTAGTACCCCAAAATTGGGTTGAAGCATCTACAACGGCAGATATAACTAATGGTGGTGTTGAATATTATAAATACCAGTGGTGGCTTGAAAAAGATGGTAGCTATAACGCTGCAGGCATTTTAGGGCAATTTATATATGTTAACCCGGCCAAAGACCTAATTATTGTAAGGCTCGGCAAAGATGAGGGCAATGCTAACTGGGAATATATGTTTAGTATACTTGCCAAAAGCTATTAATCTATTTGTGCCTTCCGGTGCGGCTTAGTTCGGCATCCCAGTCATCGGTACTGTCTTTTTTATCGCGGTCATCGGTGCGGGTTATATTGCCTTTTTTATCATATATGGCATTATTGCCCACATTGTCATCAGCACTTGTAGTGCCACCGGGAATTTCTTTATCGCTTATCATAAACTTTTAATTTAAAGTTTACTAAAATTACGGATTACCAAATGCAATTTTCTTAATTTGGTGGTAAAAATGGCTTAGTAAATAAGCTCTTCTACATTGCGCTTAATGTTTTCAGATATTTTATCCAGCGGCAGGTCATTGCTATCGGTACCAAAAGGGTCTTCAATTTCTTCGGCAATCAGCTCCAGGCTGGCCAGTACATAAAATATAAACATAACCACCGGTATTACATAATATCCTAACTGAAACACATACCCAAAAGGCAGCGACATTACATAAAAAAAGATGAATTTTTTTATAAAAGCACTGTAAGAGTAGGGTATAGGTGTGTTTTTTATACGTTCGCAGGCACCGCAAATATCGGTAAAGCTCACAGCTTCACCATTCAGGATAATAAGCTGGTCTCCGGTAATTTTTCCCTGTACATAGAGTTCATTTAGCTTCGCCATCATAGTTTTAGCAATCTGGTTGGGCTTGTGGTTATAATGCTCCGGAGAAAGCGTTGCATCGTCAAATAGTTCATGACTGATGTCGGCATTTTTAAGATGCTGGTTAAGCACCTGTGCATAAGCGGGTATCAGTTTTCTAAAAATGTCTTTATCTTCTTTATCTTTTAGCATTACGGCCAGTTTAATAGCCATGTTGCGACTGATGTTTACTAAAGTTCCCCACATGCGGCGGCCTTCCCACCAGCGGTCATAGGCAGTATTGGTTCTAAAAACCAGTAGTAATGATATTACAAAACCCAGCATGCTGTGTGTTATGGTAATGTTCTTTACATGGCTGGATTGAGATAGTTTCCAGTATTCAATTTCAAGGTACGCAACTGCCCCTGCATAAACGCCTATGCCTATCATAATGGGTAGCAGTTTTCTAAAGGTATCGCCTTTATGAAAGCGGAATATAAACGAAAACCAATCTTTAGGGTTGTAAGACAGCATGTATTGTATGTTTAATTGCAGATGCTAAATTCCGAAATATATTTTTACGTGCAACTTGGCATTAAAAAAACTTATAAAAGAATATAAGGCTTATAGTAGATCCAGTCATAGCATCAATCAAAAACTCCTCAACACAGTTACTAAATCGTTGTAGTGTTTGATTTTTTTATACCATTTTACCTATACAACGCTACACACCCGCTACAACATTGCCTTATTTGTTAATACATTCGTATAAAATTCAGTTAAAAATAATTTATGTTATAATTATTTTAGAGAATACTAAGAATATTAAATACGCTGATATACTAACCAAAATCTATGCAAATGAAAAAACTTTACCTGTGTGCTGCTCTTGCCCTTACTGCAAGCCTGGCACATGCATTTAAAACAAATCCGGCCGATGACCAGGTGCCACCTAACTGTACATTAATTGACCCTGTGGCTGCAACAGCATCGAGTGGTGATGCCGCCCTTGCTATTGATGGCAATGGAGCCAGCCGCTGGGAAAGCGCCTTTAGTGATACCGAAAGCCTTACAGTTGACCTTGGTACATCATTAAACGTAAATACCGTAACCATAGACTGGGAAGCAGCAAATGCTAAAGATTACGTGCTTCGCGGCTCGGTAGACGGTACCACTTGGGTACAAATTGAAGCCTTTACCAATATGCCTACAGGTGCCCGTACCGACATTATTGATGGTATAGGTGCATCATACCGTTACCTAAAAATGGATGCCACACTGCGCAACCTGCCGTATGGCTATTCTATATGGGAGTTTAATGTGTGCAGCGATGAAATTACAGCCCCTACCTGTGCACCTGTAACCATACTATCGGCTACAGCCTCAACAGGCAATGCTGCACTTGCTATTGACGACCTTGGCGGAAGCCGCTGGGAGAGCGCCGCAGAAGACCCTACAACTTTTACAGCTAATATAGGCGTGTTGACCGATATAGAAAGCGTTAGCCTTGTTTGGGAAGGCGCAAGTGCTAAGGCTTATATACTTAGCGGCTCTGTAGACGGAACTACTTGGGTAGAAATTGAAGCTTTTACCGATATGCCTCCCGGTCCGCGTACCGATGTCATTGAAGTAGGTGCCGAATACCAGCATCTTAAAATGACTGGTACAGAGCGCAACACACCTTATGGCTATTCGTTATTTGAGTTTGATGTTTGTGCTTCGGTTGATAGCGAAGTACCCGTAGAGCCTTTTGTGTGCGATAGCCCAATTACCGCTATATCTGCGGTAGGTACATCGGGTAATGCTACAGCTGCCATTGACGGTAACCCAGGCACACGCTGGGAAAGCGATGCTACCGATGCGCAATCGCTTAACGTAGACCTTGGTGAACTTATGATGGTTAATGCTGTTACTATTGACTGGGAAACCGCTAATGCTAAAGATTATGTACTGCGTGGTTCTGCTGATGGGGTAGTATGGGTAGATATTGAAACCCTTACCGATATGCCAACCGGCACACGTACCGATGAAATACTTGATATTGATACCGAATACCGTTACCTTAAAATGGATGGGGTATCTCGCAATACCATATACGGTTACTCAATCTGGGAATTTAATGTATGTGGCGAAGAAACAGAAGTGCCGCCAACGCCTTTTGTATGTGATAACCCAATTACGCCAATATCTGCTGTGGGCACCACTGGAAACGGCGCAGAGGCCATAGATGATAACGCCGCCACACGCTGGATAAGCGCCGCTACAGATCCGCAATCGCTTATTGTAGATATGGGCAGTATAGTAACCGTTACAGCTGTTACTATAGACTGGGAAACTGCTAACGCTAAAAATTATGTACTTAGCGGCTCTGCCGATGGTATAGTATGGACAACGATAGAAACCCTAACCGATATGGCAACGGGCGAACGTACCGATGTTATTGACGAAATTGATACCGATTATCGTTACCTTAAAATGGACGGTCAGGTGCCTAATACAACGTATGGCTATTCTATATGGGAATTTAATGTATGTGGCGAAGAAACAGAGGTGCCACCAGTGGAGCCGTTTGAGTGTTCACCACTTGCCATTCTTACAGCTACAGCCTCTACAGGCAATGCTGTGGAAGCGGTAGACAGCAACCCCGGCACACGCTGGGCGAGTGATGCTGCCGACCCACAGTGGATTACCGTAGACCTTGGTGTGGTGAGTGCTGTAAATGGTGTTTCTATAACATGGGAAACGGCCAATGCTAAAGAATATGTGCTTCGTGGTTCGGTAGATGGCACTACATGGGTAGATATTGAAAGCTTTACAAACATGCCTACAGGTGAACGTATTGATGAGATAGGCGATATAGAAGGAGAGTACCGCTACATCCGTATGGATGGTACAGTGCGCAACACACCTTACGGCTACTCTATATGGGAGTTTGTAGTATGTGGCGATGCGCCCGAAGTAGAGATTGATTATACCGAAGTGCCTGCTGTTATTGAAGCAGAAGACTGGTATGAAATGAGCGGTGTGCAAACCGAGCCTACAGGCGATACAGGTGGTGGCCTGAGCGTGGGCTATATTGATGCGGCCGACTGGATGGATTATCCTATTGAAGTAGAAACTGCCGGAACATATATTATTGATGCCCGTGTAGCCAGTACCGCTGATACCGGAATTATAGAATATCTTATTGACGGCGTTAGCCTGGGTACTGTGGCAGTGCCAAATACAGGCGGATGGCAGGTATGGCAAACGGTAAGCAAAACTGTTACCCTGCCACAAGGCGAGCAAATGCTACGTTTTAGCGCTGCTGCGGCTCCGTTTAACCTGAATTGGATTGAGGTTAAAGCCCAGCCTGTAAACGGCCTGGATGACTTTAATGCAGCGGGCATAGCTATGTACCCTAACCCTGCAACCGGCATAGTAAACATCAACGTAAAAGAAGATGCGAAATTAAGCCTATATACTTATACTGGCCAGCTTATACTACAACAGGCGGTTGCCGAGGGTGCTAACACCATAACCCTTGATGGCCTTGCTACCGGACTTTACTTTGTAAAAATAAACAACCACACGGCTAAACTTATTGTTAGATAGCGTTTTATCACGAGTGTTTTTTTGAATGCCAAACCCTCCGCATTGCGGAGGGTTTGTTTTATATATCCTGAAATTTGGTAATCATCAACCTATTACATATTATATTAAGAGTTGCCATACAAGTTAGACTCACCACCATCAATAGCAATAGTTTGCCCATTTACATACTGGCAGTCGTCACTCAGTAAAAAGGTTACAAGTTTGCCAACTTCTTCAGGTTTGCCAAGCCTGCGTGTTGGGTTTCGTTGCGCATATTCCTTTTCTGCCGCTTTTGGGTCGGCCGGATTTACCTGCTTAAATGCTTCTGCCACCATCGGCGTTAAAATAGCACCCGGGGCAATCGCATTAGTGTAAATGTTATCTTTACCATACTCAATTGCGGCATTTTTTGTCATGCCGCTAACAGCATGTTTACTGGCAACATACGGCATTTGGTTTACAACGCCCCTTATACCACCCACCGATGCTACGTTTACAATTTTGCCACCTCCCTGTTTTTGCATCACAGGTATAACGTACCTAAGACCATAGTAAACGCCAAGAAGGTTAATGTCTATTACTTTTTTAAAAACGGCAACATCATATTCGGTAATTGGAGCCTGTTTACCCTCAATACCGGCATTATTATAAAACCCGTCAATGCGGCCAAACTCAGCTACAGTTTTGTCTACATAACTTTTTACGGCTTCTTCATTGCTAACATCTGCAACAACAGTTAATATCTTAGCTTCCGGTGCAAGTGCAAGTATTTCATCTTTTGCTTTATTTAAAGCTTCTTCGTTATAATCAACTATCGAAAGATTAGCACCCTTTTGGGCCAATACCTTAGCCGTTGCCAAACCCAGCCCCATAGCTGCACCAGTTACTATAACTGTTTTTCCTTGAAATGTACTCATGATATTTTGATAATTTATTTCCTATAAAATTACGGAGATAAAAACCAAAGGGCGGTTAATGAGTTGTTAATGTTTCATTTTGAAGCAATATAGTTTCAAACTTTCAACTACGAAATATAATTCCAGATACTCTTCTTTTTTCCTATTTCAATAAAGGCGTGGCGCAGGGCAGCGTGCTCAGGCTTTAGCATTGGGGCATCATCTTTAAGGAGTTTAATAGCCTGCTCGCGGGCAATCATCAGGATATCGCGGTCTTTAACCAGGTCGGCAATTTGCAGGTTGAGTACCCCGCTTTGCTGCGTACCCATAATATCACCGGGACCGCGTAATTTGAGGTCTACCTCGGCAATTTCAAAGCCATCGTTAGTGCGGCACATGGTTTCAAGGCGGGTCTTGGTATCGTCGCCCAGTTTTTGTCCCGTCATTAAAATGCAGTAACTCTGGTCGGCACCGCGGCCCACACGGCCACGCAGCTGGTGCAGCTGGCTCAGTCCGAAACGCTCGGCACTTTCAATAACCATAACGCTGGCATTGGGCACATTAACTCCCACTTCAATTACGGTGGTGGCCACCATGATGTTGGTTTTATTGGCGGCAAAGCGCTGCATTTCGCTGTCTTTTTCGGCAGGCTTCATTTTGCCGTGCACAATGCTTATGCTATATTGTGGCAACGGAAAATCGCGAGAAATACTCTCATAACCATCCATCAGGTCTTTATAGTCCATCTTTTCGCTTTCCTGAATCAGCGGGTAGACAATGTATATCTGGCGGCCTTTGGCAATTTCATCCTTCAGGAATTTCCAAACTTTTAGACGGTTGCTGTCAAACCGGTGTACGGTTTGTATGGGCTTTCGTCCGGGTGGCAGTTCATCAATTACAGATACGTCAAGATCGCCATAAAGGCTCATGGCCAGCGTGCGCGGAATAGGGGTGGCAGTCATGACCAGCACGTGGGGCGGAATGTCGTTTTTGCGCCACAGTTTGCTCCGCTGCTCTACACCAAAACGGTGCTGCTCATCTATAACGGCAAGACCCAGGTAGGCAAACTGCACCTTGTCTTCCAATAGGGCATGGGTGCCTATTATAATGTGAAGTTCACCATTTTCAAGCGCTTCGTGGATTATTTTTCGTTCTGAAGTTTTAGTTGAACCGGTGAGTATTTTTATATTTATTCCCAATGGTTTAGCAAGTTCGCTTAGTCCAATATAATGCTGGTTTGCAAGTATTTCGGTAGGGGCCATAAGACACGCCTGAAAACCGTTATCCAAGGCTAACAGCATGCTCATCATGGCTACAATAGTTTTGCCGCTACCTACATCGCCCTGAAGCAGGCGGTTCATTTGTGCAGGCTGGCCAAGGTCGTTACGTATCTCTTTTATTACGCGCTTTTGGGCATTGGTAAGCGCAAAAGGAAGGTGGTTTTGATAAAAGTCGTTAAAATACGTACCCACATTTGTAAACGGATGGCCCTTTATTTTATGCTTGCGTATTAGGTTTTTGGTAATGAGCTGTAACTGTATAAAAAATAACTCCTCAAATTTTAAGCGGAATTGCGCCCTTGCCAGTAGCTCCTGGTTCTTTGGGAAGTGTATGTTAAACAGCGCCGCATTTTTTGGTATCAGCTGCAATTGGGTTATGATAGAAGCCGGCAGCACATCAGTAAACAATGCCTGTGTTTCGGTAAACAGCTGCATCATCATTTTATTGACTACCTTGTTGGTAATGCCGCGTTGGGTAAGTTTTTCGGTACTTGGATAAATGGGCTGCATGGCACTGCGCAGGCTGGCCTCGTGCTCTGCCTGGGGCTCCATTTCAGGGTGTGCCATATTAAACACGCGATTAAACGAAGTGGCCTTGCCAAAAATAACGTAGGGTGTATTGAGTTTCAGGTTTTCGCGTATCCATTTTTGCCCCTGAAACCACACCAGTTCCATTTGCCCGGTTTCATCGGTAAAAGTGGCTACCAGGCGGGTGCGCTTTTCGCCTACGGTTTTTATATTGATTACCTTACCCACTACCTGAACCTCGCTGCCGCTATTCATAAGCTCGTTAATGCGGTAATAGCGGGTACGGTCTATATACCGGTTGGGGAAGAGGCTCAGCAAATCAGCATATTTAAAGATGCCCAACTCTTTCCGGAGCAGCTCGCCGCGCGCCGGACCCACACCTTTAAGGTATTCTATAGGGGTTTCAAGTAGGTTATTCATCTATATGCTTTTTGGAAGGGACCACCTTACTATAGGTCAGGTGGTCTCAAGTAGGCAAAGATAAGCTATTGCTGAAAAGTTTTCAATTTCAATTTTTCATACGTGCATTAAAAGTGCATTTACCTACAAAATATTTTAGACACCTTCATAAAGGAATTGTTTCTTATTATAATAATGGAAAGCTTGTATGTGCTTTTGGTGTCAAAATCATAACTGAACCGACCGATATTAAATTCTTTAAGAGATATAAGCAACACTAACCTGAGCCAAATACTAATCACATCATCTTATTCAGGCTTAATAACACTCCCCTCAGCTGGGTATTTAATTTTATCCCTGAGTTCTTCAATACGTTCCGGTGTAAATGATGGTATCTGGAGCTCCTCGCCATCAATCCATTTTTGTACGGTATCGCCTGTCAGTTGTGTTTTATCAGTATCAATACCCTTATCACGCGCCATATACAGTGTTTGGCTTGGGTAGGCAAAGTCGGTACCACTTGCTGCTACAATATCTAATATGCGCAGGTAAACATCTTCTTCAATTTCTTCTGCCACATCAATGTTAGGGGCTTCAAAATAGGCGTTTATTTCCAGCTTATAGCCGTTTGCTGTCAGGCCTCCAAAGCGCACCTTGGCAGGATCATTACTAACCTTGGGGTGCGAGTAAAACAGCGTGCGTATTTCTACAAGCAGGTAGCGCAGTTGTGCCGGAGTAGTTTCCATCCTGAATTCCAAAACCGGGTTGAATAAAAACCTGTCGCGGTGGGCATAATTCTCGATATTATTACTGCTAAATAAACCGTTAGGTATCGTTACCACGGTGCGTTCGGGCGTGCGAAGGCGGGTACTGCGCATGCCTATGCTTTCTACAGTGCCTTTAATTTCGCCCACTTTACAAAAATCACCCACGCGAATAGGCTGGTCGGCAATAAGGGTAACGCTACCTACAAAATTTTCTACCGTTTTTTGGGCTCCTAAGGCCAACGCAATACCACCAATACCCAGTGCAGCCACCCAGGTAGTAACATCAAAGCCTACGGCGCTTAAAATTGCTATAATACCTATAACTACAATAGCTGCCTTAGCCATACGCCTCATAAACAATATAACTGATATGGCCGAAATGCGCTTGCGCAGCGTCATGCGGTTTTGACTGTAGGTGCTTAAAAAATCGGTAAGCCTCCACAGCAGGATAAGAAAGGCAAAGATGCCTACTGTTACTGTAATGGTACTGAATTTTTGACGGACTATAATAGAAATACCTATTTGCTGAGATGCAGTAACAAACATTAAAACGGCAAGGTATAACCTTACCGGTAGCTGAAATGCCTCAATAATGGCTGCCGCTTTTTCGCGGTTGTCTTTTTTCCAGAATTTTTCCATTATAAAGCCTAAAAGGGCCGTAAGACCCCAGGCTATCAGGTATGCTATAAGTACAATAACTACTACCGATACCCAATGGCCCACAGGCACACCGGCGAGCCGTCTTTCTTTTAATGATGCTGGCAATATCCTGTCTACAAGTAAATCGCTGTTTTGCTTGGCTGCTGTAATATCATCAACCGTTTCCTGCGTAAAACGCCATAATGGGGGCTTATCGGCAGCTTGTGTGTTTTCTACATACAAATCTATTTCATCTTCGCCTATAGTAATGGTACCTACACGGTCTGTATTGGCTTCAAGGTCATCATCAACACGGCCGGTGGGCTTATTGCTAATAAGCGTTGAC
>JAZKDS010000443.1:568-7559 GCA_040387455.1 Bacteroidota bacterium | reverse complement strand
CCTTGCCATGCTAACTACAGATAATTGGGTGTTGCCATACAGCAGAGAAAAAGCGGCCTTCCAGCTTGATTACCTGCATGAAAACAAATTTTGGCCGGGCGTACGCCGCGTAGACGATGCCTACGGCGACCGTAACCTGGTATGCTCTTGTGCGCCAATTGAGGCTTACATGGAAAACTAACAATGAAGCTGCCTTCGGGCAGCTTTTTTTATAGTGCTTATGAAAGATATTGAAAACAGACAAGACCTTGAAGCCTTGCTCTCAGCATTTTATGACCGCCTGCTGGCTGACCCATCTATCAATTATATCTTTACCGATGTAGCCAAAATTAACCTGCAAAACCACTTGCCGCATATTGTCGACTTTTGGGAACAAAGCCTTTTTTATACCGGAGGCTATCGTAATAACGTGATGCAGATACATTTAGGCCTAAACGATAAAGAACCATTGACCGATGCCCATTTTAGGACGTGGCTGTCTCATTTTCACGGTACTGCCGACAGCCTGTTTAAAGGAGAGACTACAGAAAAGCTAAAAACAAGGGCCGAAAGCATTGCAACGGTTATGAAAATCAAGATTAATCAGAAATAAATTACAACATTGTTATTTTTAGAGCAAAAAAAATTCTAATTAAATAATTTATATGCAAGCATAATATTTTTTGTATTATTGTAATGCATTTTATGAGTAAATTAGCGTTACATTTTAAACAAACATAGATTAATCGTTCTAAGATGAATATAAAGATCACCGGTTCTGGGAGCTATATCCCTAATCGAATTATTGCAAATGCGGATTTTGCAAAGCACCAGTTTCTTGATGAACAAGGTCAACTCCTGCCTTATACTAATGAAGTAGTAGCCAGCAAGTTTGAGCAGATAACAGGCATTGAAGAACGCCGCTATGTTGAAGACAACCTACTTACCTCTGACATAGCCTTTTATGCCGCTGAGAAAGCCATTGAAGATGCCGGTGTAGACCCGGAAACTATTGACTATATTATATTAGCGCATAATTTTGGCAACGTTAAAAGCGGTGCTATACAAACAGATTTAGTACCCAGTATTGCCAGCCGTGTTAAGCACAGCCTGCGCATAAAGAACCCAAAATGTGTAGCTTACGATATTCTCTTCGGCTGCCCAGGGTGGGTTGAGGGTGTTATACAGGCCAAGGCGTTCATCAAGTCAGGCATGGCAAAAAGATGCCTTGTAATTGGTGCTGAGACACTTAGCCGCGTGGTAGACCCGCACGACCGCGACAGCATGATTTATAGTGATGGTGCAGGTGCCAGCATTATAGAAGGTACTGAAGATGAGGGTGGTATACTTGCCCACGAGACAGCTTCATATACCTATGATGAAGCTTATTTCCTGTTTTTTGGCAATTCTTACAACAAAGATCATGATAAAGATGTGCGATACATAAAAATGTATGGCCGAAAAATATATGAGTTTGCGCTAAGCCGCGTGCCACAAGCCATGCTTGAGTGCCTGGAAAACAGCGGTGTAGCTATCGGAGACGTTAAGAAGATACTCATCCACCAGGCCAATGAAAAGATGGACGATGCCATTGTGCAGCGTTTTTACAAACTACAGGGACTAACAACCCCCGAAGGCGTTATGCCAATGAGCATCCACAAGTTAGGAAACAGCTCAGTAGCCACAATACCAACACTTTACGATATAATGATAAAAGGTCTACTGCCCAATCAGGAGTTAAATAAAGGCGATATAGTACTATTTGCATCCGTGGGTGCAGGTATGAATATCAACGCATTTGTGTACAAAATATAACAGTAATTTCTTACTTTTCAAACTCAAAAAGTGCTTAATATTTCACTTTCGGAGTTTGGAATCGCAGTAAAATACAGCTAAAACTTAAGGCACGAATTTCATGAATTTCTATCAATTGTATACGGTGGAAATTTGTGAAATTCGTGCCTAACTTTTTTTCAGCATGTGTGAAAAAATTACGATATATCGTAAAAAATCATTCAGGCAAACTTTCTTACAGGCAAAACACCTATTTTCTATATTTGACATTGAAGAGACACCCGCAGCGAAGCAACGGGTATAAATTTCCATCCTGATTATTAATAAAAAATTTAGTGGCACAATATTCAACATAAATAACAACCAGGCTATTTATGGCGAAACAGCAATACAGGTTGCAGCAGGCAGCAAGTAGCCGCTTAGGCTTAAAGGTTCCTTGCCTTAATTTCTTTGTTGATTTTACTTAAAGAGCCTATGTTTATAAAAAGTATAGGCATTAGTGCCAAAGATGTGATCATTAATGGCGAAGATTGATTGGTAAATGTTTTGTATAGTGACATGCCAAATAACAGCAGTAATGCAATAGCAAGCATAATAACCAAAGGTTTTAATATTTTTTTACTCTTCAGCAAATCCTCGTTACTCATTTCGGTTGGCTTAGTACTTTTCATAACGCTTAATTAGTTGTTATATATCAAATATAAACAATCTTTTTTAGCGTTCAAAAAATTTAACTTACCTGCTCCCCAGCTTTTTAAGCGCCTGCCCTACCCATACATTAACCTGGTATACCAGTTTTAGCCTGTATACCACCATTACCGTTATAAGTATATACAACCCTGTTTTATACACCAGGTTTATAAGGTGCGACCCACTTTTAGGCAAACCATATACCGCAAAGCCGGCCAGTAAAAAAATAATACCCATTTTAAAGAACTTGCCATCAAAGGGCAGCAGGCCAAACTTCTTTTTAATAAACACCAGCTTGCTAATATTAAACAGCGTCATACTAATAAACGATGCATAGGCAACTCCCACAATGCCATAGCCCAGATTAATAAACCAAAGGTTAAGGCTTACATTAAGCACTATTAGTATCAGTACTGCCACAAGGTTAAAGCGGTAGTATTTGCTGTAGGTAATAATTTCTCCATTAAAACCAGTAGCCATATTAATCAGTACACTAAAGCCCAGTATTAGTATAATGGGTATGGTAGGCTGTAGTTTATCATAATCGGGCATCAGCCTAAAAAGATCTTCTATGCCTAAAAAGATACAGCCATACAGCACCGCCCCTATAAAAAACAACAGGCGGGCAATTTCTTTATACTTTATATCAAGATCTTTTAAATTGTGGTCTTTAAGGTAGTTGCTTATTATGGGCGCATACAGGGCAAACATGCCCACCGCGGGTATTTGCAGTGTGGTAGCCAATATAGAGCCGGTACTAAACACCCCGTTGGCCTCCATACTTATGTAGTTCGGGATAATAAGCCCGTCTATCCTGAAGGCCAGCAGCGAACCTAAACTACCCGCCAGTGCATACAGGCTGTACCTAAAATATTCCTTACGGGATATTTCGCCAAAAAGCGTTTTAAACCGGTAGTTAAACCCGGGCTTGTAATATTTAAAAAGATATAGGGCTGTAAGCACCAGTATAAGTGCAAACCCGCACATGTACATCCATATGGCCTGTGTAGCGCTTAGCACACCATAAATAAGCAGCAGGAAGGCAACGGGGAGTACAATTTTAGGTATTATCTTTTCAAACAGCGTAGGCACAGCAATGCGCTGCAAATCCTGAAGCTGCTTTTTAAACAGCTCTACAAATGCCAGTACAATAGCAATGGGATACGCAAAATACACCAGGCTTATATAATCGTCACCTCCCACATTGGCATACACAATTATACCTAAAAAAGCCAGCAGGCTTATTAGCGTTACCGATAGTATACTATAGTTAAAAAGTTGTTTTTGGTGGCGTTCATCAAGCGCAGGATAAAATTTAATAAGCGCCTGGCTGGCACCCAGCACCAGTATAGGAAACAGCAGTTGCGATATACTGTCGATGTAGCGTATTTTACCCTGAAACTCAAAATTTTTAGGGTAAATAAGCAATGATGATACCACACCTATGGCCGTGCCCATATAATTAAAAAGGGCAAACCAAACCACCTGCTTCATTGGGGCAACCTGTTGCTTTTCCATTATTGGGCGTTTTTGCGCGCCCGTTGCACGGGAAACGGGTTGATTACAAATTTAAGATAATAGCCGGTAAGGCTGGCAAGCATGCCCATGGCTTTACCCCAACCATAAAACCCCGCGAAGTACTTAGGCAGGCCTACGGTTTCGCGTAATGCTTTGGCATAGGCCGAACCCATTGGGTACGCAGGGTTTATCAATGCTGATAGCACTTTGTATTTACTCTGCGTAAGGTCTTTATGGTAGTTACGGGTAATAACCCTGTCGTGTATAATTTTAGAATCGTTATCAATGCCTATGGCAAAACCGTGGTAGGCTACCCTGTCGCAATAATTCCTGTCTTCGCCATAGTGGCCAAAAAGCGGCTCAAAGTAACCTGTTTTCTCTACACAGGCACGGCTCAGCATCCAGGCAGCGGCATTTACAAAAGGTACTGTTGCCACACCACCTGCCTCGCTTTTTTTGCGGCCGTAATAAGTAGCAAAACCGGCATCGGGCGTTATGCCATCACCACTAAAATGTTTAGGGCTTATCAGGCCAAATTTTGCCTCAGCTTCCATCTTGGCAATAAGGCTGCCTATAGTGTCATTAAAAACCCACGCATCCTGGTTGAGCAAAAACAGGTAATCAGCCCCCTGCTCTATGGCTTTTTTCATACCTATGTTATTGGCTTTGCCAAAACCCAGGTTGTCATCGCTAAGTATAAGGTCTATTTGCGGGTACTGTTGCAGGAGCTACCGAGTTATCAGTACTTTTATTATCTACCACAATAATGCTTACCGGATAAGCAGAATCCAGCAATGCCGTGATATTTTTATCTATCCACCGTGCCCCGTTATAGGTTACAATAATTACAAATACTTTCTTATCCAAGGTTTCGCTTTTGCGTTAGCGCAAAAATAAAGATATTTGCATCCATTTCCACAAACAACTATGAAATACTACTGCATTATACCCGCGCATAACGAAGAAGCCTTTATGGGCGTAACCCTACAGTCGCTGGCGGCACAAACCGTTTTGCCCACGCGCGCGGTGGTGGTTAACGATAACAGTACTGATGGCACCGCGGCCATAGTACAGCAGTTTGCCGCCCAATACCCATGGATAACCCTGGTTAACAAGCAAAGCGATGCCGTGCACATGCCCGGCAGCAAGGTTATACAGGCGTTTAATGCTGGTTATGCCACCGTAGATGAAGCGTATGACATTATTGTAAAGCTGGATGCCGACCTGATACTCCCGCCCGATTATTTTGAAACAGTTTTAGAAGCTTTTAAAGCCGATGATACCGTGGGCATGGTGGGCGGTTTTGCCTATATAGAAAAAAATGGCGACTGGATACTGGAAAGCCTTACCGATAAAGACCACATCCGTGGGGCGTTTAAAGCCTACCGCAAAGCACTGTTTGCCCAAATGGGAGGCCTGCGCACCGCCATGGGCTGGGATACCGCCGATGAGCTTATTGCAAAATTTAATAACTGGAAGGTAATAACCATTGAGCGCCTTAAGGTAAAACACCTTAAACCCACGGGAGCTAACTATAACAAAGCCGCGCGCTACAAACAGGGAGAAGCTTTTTACACCCTGGGCTACGGACTAATAATTACTACTATTGCCGGAGCAAAACTTGCCATGCGAAAAAACAAGCCCCTGCTGTTTATAGATTACATTAAAGGTTTTATGAAGGCAAAGCACGAAAACAGAGCATTGCTTGTTACTAAAGAACAGGCCAAATGGATACGCGCCTACCGCTGGAAAAAAATGAAGGCAAAGGTTTTTGGGTAGGTTTTAAGTCGCAGTAGCAGTTTGCCGTAAAATAGAATGCGGATGCACGGCTTACGCAGATTTTCGCAGATTTTCTTTACGCTTTTCATTTCGACCGGAGCGTAGCGCTGTGGAGAAATCTCATAAAATAGAACACGGATTAGACGGATTTTTGAGGCATTCTTTATTGCCATCAGAGTGAAGTTAGGCCTTCAGCTCTGTTGCGTAAGCAAAATACGGGCTTAGGCGTTAAGAACGATTTGCTGTTTGAGCGCAGCGAGTTCAAATCGTTTAGCCTAAGCCCGTATTTTGTAGCATAAGGAGCTGCTGCCTAGAATTTTTGGTTCTTTTGTTTCAAGACAAAAGAACAATAGCTAAATGCAATGACAGGACACGTGCTGCTAAGCACCTCACTAACTCAGCACCTCAAAACCTTTTTAACCAGCAAAGTATTAAAAAACTATTAACGGTTGATGAAAACCCGATGCAATTCGGTACTTTAGCTAATTATTTCTATATCCTAAATGATAAAAGCATTACACCAGATAGGGCGTTATTTTCAGATGCTCAAAGAGGTTTTTAACAAGCCCACAAAGTGGACGGTTATGAAAGACCTGCTCTTTAAAGAGATAGACGACCTTATTGTAGGCTCTATGGGCATTGTGGGTTTCATATCGTTCTTTATAGGCGGTGTTGTAGCCATACAAACAGCCCTTAACCTAACCAACCCGCTTATACCCAAATCGCTTATTGCATTTGCCACCAGGCAATCGGTAATATTAGAGTTCTCTCCTACGTTTATCTCCATCATTATGGCGGGGCGTGCGGGGTCTTACATTACATCGAGCATTGGCACCATGAGGGTTACAGAGCAAATAGACGCACTCGAGGTTATGGGCGTTAACTCGCTAAACTACCTTGTTTTCCCTAAAATTATAGCCTTTTTGCTATATCCGTTTGTAATATCAATATCTATATTTTTAGGTATTGTAGGCGGATGGCTGGCCGGTGTTTATGGCGGATTTATAGGCTCAGATGAGTTTATTGCCGGTATACAGCGCGATTTTGTACCTTATCATATAGCCTATGCCTTTATAAAAACCTTTATATTTGGGTTTGTGCTTGCCACTGTACCGTCTTTCCACGGGTTTTACATGAAGGGCGGCGCGCTCGAGGTGGGCAAGGCCAGTACAACATCATTTGTGTGGTGCTGTGTGGTTATCATTTTAATTGACTACATCCTAACCCAGTT
>JAZKDS010000443.1:0-558 GCA_040387455.1 Bacteroidota bacterium | reverse complement strand
GTATATCTACCACTTTTGAACCCGGTAAAACCAACCTGATTATAGGCCGAAGCGGATCGGGTAAAACCGTAATGCTTAAAACCCTATTGGGCATACACACGCCCGATGGTGGTACCATAGCCTTTGACGGCCGCGTTTACAGCGACCTTACACCCGATGAAAAAAGGGCGTTGCGTACCGAGATAGGCATGGTATTTCAGGGCAGCGCCCTGTTTGACTCTATGACCGTTGAGCAAAATGTGGCGTTTCCGCTGCGCATGTTTACAGATAAACGCAGCCGCGATATAAAAACCCGTGTAGACGAGGTTTTAGCACGCGTTAACCTTAAAGATGCCAATAAAAAATTCCCGGCCGAAATATCGGGCGGTATGCAAAAGCGTGTGGCCATTGCCCGCGCCATTGTAAACAACCCTAAATATTTGTTTTGCGATGAGCCCAACTCCGGCCTTGACCCCGAAACAAGTATAGTAATAGACGAACTTATTAAGGAAATTACCGAAGAATATAACATTACCACTGTTATCAATACCCACGATATGAACTCGGTATTGCAGATAG
>JAZKDS010000442.1:3733-8496 GCA_040387455.1 Bacteroidota bacterium | reverse complement strand
GGTTATGGCAGTTAATAATAAAGCCGTTAAAAGTTTCGGTAATAGTGGCGGTCATTTCAATGGTTTCGCCATCACAGTCGCTGTCAATATAATTAACGCGTACCAGGCCGGTATTATCGGCATTAAGAACCGCTGCAACGTTATACACACTGTTATCATCGGTAAATTTAATATGGTACACTTCCTGGGCACTCAGCGCAAACGGAAGGATAAATAAAAGCAGGGCGTAAATATTTTTCATGGTATTAAAGTTATTGATTTTATGGATACAATCAATTTTTAGGCCATAAACTACTTATAGTCGTAAAACTCGTGTATATTAAATTTAGAGTCATCCTGAGCTTTATGAAGCAGCTCCAGTAAATAATACCTATGGAAATAGCCCGTTAGCACTACTATTTTTTTACCAGGGTTGCTACGCACAATGGCAAGTATATTATTAGCCATGGCTTTGTTGCGCATATCCCAAAAATCGCAAAAGCGGTTGTAGCCTTCGGCAAAACTGATTGTTTTGTTTGTTGCTGTGGTTACAAATTTACCTGAAAATGCTTTATTCCCGTTTATAACACCGCGTATTTTATAATGCTGGTAATACTGCCTGAGTTTAGAAATACTATCGGTAGTTTTATTATTAAAGTCTTTACCATATTTAAAACCAAAAGCATTTAACTGCTCCGTAAGGCGTTTATATTCCGCAATTGTTGCCCTGTCTTCTTTTGTAAAACTACCTGCTGCATACAGACTGTCGAGCAACTGCATGGTGGGGTTTTCTGATTGTTTTATACCGGTATCCAGCCTGTACTGCGTGCGTCCCTCAAACTCAAAAGGGCGTATCATAACAGCGGGGTTTACAGTACGGTACTTTATTGAGGCATTTTGTTCGTTTTCATTGCTTGGCCCTATAAAGTCGAAATTTTCAGTAAAAAAAGTACTGTCCATTTCATGCAGTATAATATCCGGCTTAATCTTTACAAGTATGTTAAACAACGTATCGGCATTATAGTTGGGCATGGGCCTATGTACATTGCCTATTACCACGACATCGGTTTTTTGAGCCTTTAGTATAGGGTTTATGCCCAGCATTAAGAGCAGGATAAGTAACTTTTTCATATAAATATTTTAGATGTTGTGGGTGATGCAAACATAAGAAATAGGCAAGGCAATAACTAAAATAAACAAAAAAACCGCCCTAACGTTTGTTAAGGCGGTCTTTGTTACTCTGAAATAGCGTTTCCTTTGCTATCATTAAAGTGGAATTCTAAATACGTGTAAGCGTCACGTGGTATAATTTTTACCCATTTTTTATGCTCTAAATACCATTTAGTGCGTATAGACGGGAAACCTTTAGTAAGGTATGCGGCCACAAAAGGGTGTGCATTAAGCACTACTTTTTTATGGTTTTTAATAATTCTTTCAAGGTCGGCCGTTATGCGGTCTATCACCAGTATAGGAGCCTCTATTTCGCCATTGCTGTCGTTAGGGTTCTCCTCCCTGGTTTTTATATTAACCTCTGGCCTAACCCGTTGCCGTGTAATCTGGATCAAACCAAACTTACTCGGTGGCAGGATCTTGTGTTTTGCTTTATCGTCGCTCATTTCTTCCCTCAGGAAGTCGTATAGCTTTTTGCGGTTATCCGGATTTCCCATATCAATGAAATCCACCACAATAATGCCTCCCATATCGCGCAATCTTAGCTGCCTTGCAATCTCTGCGGCGGCTATCATGTTTACCTCCAGAGCTGTATCTTCCTGGCTAAGGGCCTTGTTAGAGCGGTTACCACTGTTAACGTCTACAACGTGAAGGGCTTCTGTATGCTCTATAATAAGGTAGGCGCCTTTGCTCATTGATACTGTTTTGCCAAAAGAGGTTTTAATGTGCCTTTCTATGTTGTATTTTTCAAACAACGGCAAATCGCGGTTTTGGTACAGCTTAACAATATTCGCTTTTTGAGGGGCTATCTCCTGCAGATAGTCCTTCGTTTGGTAAAACAGGTCTTCATCATCTACATATATACCGGTAAATGTGTCGTTAAATACATCACGTAGTATTGACGATACCTTGTTTACCTCTCCCAGCACCTTGCTGGGGTGGTGCGCACTGGGGATACGCTTGCACATGCCAGACCATTTGTCTATCAGGTTTTGCAAATCCTTATCCAGTTCTGCCACTTTTTTCCCTTCGGCTACTGTTCTTACAATAACACCGAAACCTTTAGGCCTTATGCTCATTACAAGCCTTTTAAGGCGGTCTTTTTCTTCTTTGCTTTCTATTTTTTGAGAAATAGAAATGCGGTCGCTAAAAGGCACAAGCACTACATAACGGCCAGCCAGCGAAAGCTCTGAGCTTATGCGGGGGCCCTTAGTGCTTATGGGCTCTTTTACCACCTGAACAAGTATAGACTGGTTAGCACTAAGCACATCGCTTATGGCACCGTTTTTATCTATCTCTTTTTCAAAAGGAAAATTTTTAAGGGAATAATCTTTTACTTTACCTGCGCTTACAAGTTTTATGAATTTCATTAAAGAAGGAAGGTTAGGCCCAAGGTCATGATAATGCAAGAATGCATCTTTTTCAAAACCCACATTAACAAAGGCGGCGTTGAGGCCGGCTACCGGTTTGCGTATCTTGGCAATATAAATATCGCCTACGTTAAACTGGCTTTTGTTATCCTGGCTTTCCTTTTCTTTATGTAATTCAATTAGTCTTCCATCTTTTAATAAGGCAAAATCTACGGCTTCAGAACCAGATCGAATAATCAATTCTTTGTTCACACTGTACATTTTTATCCGTAATGGGTTGTTAGTTGTTGGTTGTCGGTTGTTGGATGCTTCCAGCAACTGGCAACTATCAACCATCAACTACTACAGATGGATTAAACAATAATTTTACAGGCATTGTTGTACCCGGAATTTCAGCAGGCAGTGTTCAGTAATCAGTGTTCAGCTTAGTGAAGCTAAATCTAATTTCTGAAATCTAAACTCTGAAATCTTTTTTCAATGAACTTAATTTTTGCCCTTTAAGATAAAAAGATGATAGATAATAGAACTTTTAAGCATCTTATATCTATCATCTTTTGTTTTTTTAGGCTGCAATGCAAAAACTCTTTCTTAAAAAAGAAAAAGTAGTTTGCACTACTTTTTCTTCTTGTGACGGTTAGCTCTCGCTCGTTTTTTACGTTTGTGAGTAGCTACCTTATGTCTTTTTCTTTTCTTACCGCTTGGCATAACATCTAAGTGTGTTGGTTAATAAATAATAGATTACTTTACTTCGGTATTCGTTTTTACGCCGTCTACAAATATTTTTGCTGGCTTAAATGCCGGAATGTTGTGTGCAGGTATTTTGATTGTAGTGTTCTTAGAAATGTTCCTTCCAGTTTTTTCAGCACGCGTCTTGATGATAAAACTTCCGAAACCTCTTAGGTATACGTTATCTCCGGTTTCAAGTGACGTCTTTACCTCTTCCATAAAAGACTCAACTGTTGCCTGAACATCACCTTTTTCAAGTCCAAGTTTCTCCGAAATTTTCGCTACGATGTCTGCTTTCGTCATTTTTTCTAAATTTAATAATGTGTGTATTTTTTTTGAGTGTGCAAATATAACAATTAAAAAAACAATAATTCAAGGTTAATCTATTAAAATTTAATAACATAAACTTTTACTTTTGCCAACCTTGCCCTAAACTATGGATTTCTCTAATGATTTAATACAATGGTATTTGCACCATAAACGCGATTTGCCGTGGCGCAAAACTACGCACCCTTACCCCGTTTGGCTCAGCGAAATTATGCTGCAGCAAACGCGTGTAGCACAGGGTCTACCCTACTTTTTACGTTTTATAGACGCTTTTCCTACCGTAAATGATATGGCAGCAGCCCCCGAAGAGCAGGTGCTTAAGCTATGGCAGGGCCTGGGCTACTACAGCCGTGCCCGTAACCTGCACGCCACTGCAAAACAGGTAGCCTTTGATATGGGCGGCAAATTTCCTGATAGTTATGCCGGCCTGCTGAAGCTTAAAGGCGTGGGCGACTATACTGCCGCTGCCATTGCCTCTATAAGCTATGGCGAAAATGTGCCCGTTGTAGACGGCAATGTATACCGTGTGCTGTCGCGGGTGTTTGGCATAGAAACAGACATTTCATCATCCGGGGCTAAAAAGGAGTTTACCCAAATAGCAGCAGGGCTTATGCCTGCGGGCAGGGCATCTGACTTTAACCAGGCCATGATGGAGTTTGGCGCGCTACAGTGCGTACCTAAAAGCCCCAATTGCGGCATTTGTATTTTTAATGCCCATTGTGCTGCCTATACCACCGGAAGAGTAAACAGCCTCCCCGTAAAGCTTAAAAAACAAAAGGTAACCAACCGCTTTTTTAACTACCTTATTATAAAGGATGCAAACGGCAATAGTATTATAAACCGCCGCGGCGAAAAAGGCATATGGCACGGCCTGTATGAATTTCCGTTACTGGAAACCGAAACACTTACCCCCGAGACCGAAACGCTGGCCCTGATACAGCAATACAACACCGGCACCGGGGCAAAAAAAACCATTACTTTACTGCACCCGGACCTCATTATACATAAACTATCGCACCAAAAACTACACATATGCTTTTGGGAAGTAAGCATTGATTCAGTCGAGCCGGAAGCACTTGATTTTGAGGCAATAAAACAATATCCGTTCCCCATTGTAATCTACAATTTTATAGAGAAGCATTGGCAGTAATGATTAATTTCATTACATTTGGTTAACACATAAACAAAAAC
>JAZKDS010000442.1:0-3723 GCA_040387455.1 Bacteroidota bacterium | reverse complement strand
AACAAAAAAGATGATATACACTCATCGCCATAACATAAACAAAAACAATTAACAAACCAGAACCATGAACGGAACGTTAAACAAAGTGATGCTTATAGGGCATTTAGGCGACGAAGTAAAGCTGCACTATTTTGAGGGCGGCAACTGCATAGGGCGCTTTCCGCTTGCTACTAACGAGGTGTACATAAATAAGCAGACGAACGAAAAAATAACCAGCACAGAATGGCACAACCTTGTAGTGCGCAACAAGGCCGCCGAGATTTGCGAAAAATACCTTACCAAAGGTGATAAGATATATATAGAAGGCCGTATAAAATCGCGCCAGTGGCAGGGTGAAGACGGCTCTACAAAGTATACTACCGAAATACAGGTAACCGAATTTACATTTCTTACCACTAAAAAAGAACTTGACCACAAGCAGGGCTTTAGCACAGAGCAGCCCAAGGCGCAGGAATATCCGCTGCCGGCTATGCCTGCTAATGATGACCTGCCTTTTTAATGTTTAACTAATACCACAATTTTGGACGACCCCGGCCCCACGAGTTTTATAATAGACCCAAACCTTTTACTGGGTTTTGCAGGCCTACTGCTCCTGCTGTTTTTTTCTGCATGCATATCTGGCACAGAGGTGGCATTGTTTTCTTTAAGCCCCGAAGACCTGCAAAAAATAAACAGCAAAGACCCTAAAAAAAGCGGCATTATAAACACGCTGCTGCAAAAGCCCAAAAAGCTGCTTGCTACCATTGTAATTACAAATACCTTTATAAACATAAGCATCATCCTGTTTTTTTTCAGGATGGATGCTTTTTCGGCTATAGGCCACAGCGGGCTGCGATTTGCTGTAGAAGTAGCCCTTATAACACTGCTTATTCTGCTTTTTGGCGAAGTACTACCCAAGGTATATGCCGCGCGCAACAGCCGCCGCGTGGCAAAAAAAGTGGCCTACCCCTTGTTTATACTCAGCAAGGCGCTATCGCCGCTTAGCATACCCATGCGCGAGGTTACACTATGGCTGCACAAAAAATTTGGCAGCCAGCGGTCAGACCTTTCGGTTGATAGGCTATCGCAGGCACTGGATCTAACCGATTATGGCGATGCCAACGAAGAGGAACAAAAAATACTGGAAGGCATAGTAACCTTTGGCACTACCGAGGCAAAACAGGTAATGACCCCTCGTATTGATATTTTTTGCCTTGAAATTACAGAACCCTATAGTGCTGTGCTGCAAAAAATTACACAAAATGGCTACTCGCGCATACCTGTATATCACTACAATATCGATACCATTAAAGGGGTGCTGTTTGTAAAAGACCTTATTCCGTTTATAGACCGGGCCAATTTTGAATGGCAAACCATTATAAGGGAGCCCTTTTTTGTACCCGAGAACATTAAGCTCGACGATTTGCTACGGCAGTTCCAAAACATGAAAAACCACCTTGCCGTAGTGATAAATGAGTACAGCGATACGGCCGGAATTATATCATTAGAAGACATACTGGAAGAAATTGTGGGCGATATAAGCGATGAGTTTGATGATGATGATATTGTGTTCTCTCAGCTTGACACCCGTAATTACCTTTTTGACGGCAAAATAAACCTTAAAGATTTTTACCGGGTAACCGATGTAGACGAAGCCATTTTTGAAGAAGCAAGCGGCGAAGCCGAAACACTTGCGGGCTTTTTGCTGGAGATAAACGGCAATTTTCCTGAAAAAGGACAAAAAATTTACTTTAATGGCAATATCTTTACCGTCGAATCTGTTGATAAGAGGCGGATAAAACAAATTAAGGTTACGCTGAATGAAACTACCCAATAAAATATTTGCTGTTGCCCTGCTGTTTGCAGCATTGCTTTTTACAGCCTGTGCCGATGATGCCACACCCAAGCCCGATGCCTACTTAAGGCTGGACTACCCTATGGGCACCTACAAACTTTTTAATGAGGGATGCCCGTATACCTTTGGTATTAACTCGCTGGCACGTATAAAAGATAAAGGCAATTGTAACATAGAAATTCATTACCCAAAAATGAAGGCCACCATTTACCTTACCTACAAGCCGGTGCACAACAACATCGATTCGCTTTTGCGCGATGCTGAAAAGCTTACCTATGAACACGTTATAAAGGCCAGCGAAATTGTGGGTCAGCCCTATTTAAACTATGATAAGCACGTGTATGGCATGTTTAGCCAGGTGGGTGGCGATGCCGCTACAAATGCCCAGTTTTATGTTACCGATAGCGTACACCATTTTGTAACCGGCTCTATGTATTTTTATGCCAAACCTAATTTTGACTCTATAATGCCGGCCGCAAGCTATCTTAAAGACGACATGCGCAACATTATGGAAACCCTTAAGTGGAAGCAGTAATCAATTAGGAATTACATATTCTCGGCGTTTTCCAGCAGTAGTATAATTTCGTGCAGGGTGCTGTGCCCTTTATCGTGCAGGTACCATTTTTGTAAAGCCGTTTTAGCGTCCTCGTCTATAACGCCAAATTTAGCCTTGTAGTCAAAAATAAGCCGGGCTGCATCATGCGGCCTTGGCCCCCAGCTGGCACGGGCATGCAAGCCCTCTTTTTCTACCAGTACCAATTTAGGTATAGAGCGGCTGCCGTTAGTAAGGTACTCGTCCATCAGCTCTGGGTTATTATCACGCAAAACAATGCGCAGATTAAGGTTGGCATTGGCCAGGGCCAGTTTGTTTATAACCGGCAGTATTTGCGCTGCATCGCCACACCACCCCTCAGATATAACCAGGAGTATATGTTCTTTTTTAAGGGCAGCAAGCCTGTCGGCCAGTTCACCCGGAATGGTTACCGTTTTATCAAGGCGGTTCATGCGCACCTCATTAAGGGTACTGTAGTGGGTAAGCGCCTCGCTTTGCGTGTCGCCGGTGCTCAGCCCTTCTTTAAGTAAGGCCGTTACATGCTGCCTGTATTCGGTATAGCTAAAGCTGTTTTTCAGACTTTTTTGTATAATGGTTTCTGTTGCTGTCATATCTGCAAATCTTTGTGCAAAATTAGTTACATTTTTAGTAAATCAAAAAAAAGGCCATTCGGTAAAAAACTGTAATTTAGGCAGGAAATTGTTTAACCAAATGAAGTTTAAAGGAAACACCATTGGCCTCATCCTTTCGGGTGGGGGTACCAAAGGCATAGCCCACGCGGGCGTTTTAAAATTTTTTGAAGAAGAAGGCATCCACCCTACCCATATAGCGGGCACCAGCAGTGGCGCCATTGTGTCATCTTTATATGCCTGGGGCAAAAAACCGGAGGAGATACTTGATTTTTTTAAGTCCATTTATTTCTTTTCCTGGAAGCACTTTACCTTCCGCAAACCGGGCTTTATAGACTCCAGCGCGTTTAAAGACTATTTTGACGAGATTTTTAAAGATGCCACCCTGGCCGATATGCCCTATAAAATGCACATTACGGCTACCGACCTTGTGAGTGGCAAGCTGCGCATATTTGGGTCGGACACTAAAATTGCCGATGCTATATTGGCCTCATCGGCATTTCCGGGTATTATATCGCCTTACGAAATCAACGGGCGCATGTATAGCGATGGCGGTATTATTAATCATTTCCCTACCGATATTTTGCAGGGCCGTTGCGATAAGCTTATTGGCATTTATGTGAGCCCCATCCAAAAAATTGAGGCGAAAGACCTGCACTCTATTAAAGCTGTAACTACCCGCGCTTATGATTTGCTTTCGGCCAACA
>JAZKDS010000441.1:1173-2789 GCA_040387455.1 Bacteroidota bacterium | reverse complement strand
ATTCTATTTGTGCGGCATCGCTCAAAAGGTAGCAGATGATGGTGCCGCGTTGCAGGGCTTCTTCAATCTCAAAAAGGGTTTCGCCCGGCACAAAGCCATCGGCAACGGCCTTATCCCATGATTTAGAGTTTTTACGCTGGCCTACAATTACGTTTACGCCGTTATCTTTTTGGTTAAGCGCCTGGCCGGGGCCCTGAACGCCATAGCCTATTACTGCAACTACCTCATCTTTTAATACTTCCTGTGCTTTTTGAAGTGGAAATTCATCGCGGGTTACCACGTTTTCTTCTACACCGCCAAAGTTTAATTTTGCCATTTTGTTTGTTTGTTTTTAAGTTTCTGAGTGGCTAAGCTGCTTAGTTTCTGAGCAGGCTTCACTCAATTATTATTAGTTTATTTTAATTTTTAAGGCGCTGAGCTACTGAGTGGCTTAGCTTCTTAGCAAGCTTTACTCAACTATTGTTGTTTTATTATTAATTTTAATTCAGAAACCACCCCGCCCTACGGGCACCCCTCCAAAGGAGGGGAATGCTCACTCAAACCCAATTAACGGTATGATTGGCAACTTTAAGACTTTTGACTTTCAAACTTTAAGACTAAAAACTTACATTGTAAAAACGCCGTCTCTTTTATCAAGAAATTCATTCTCTACCACAGGTTCGCCGGGTTTTGAGGCTTCAAATTCCAGCACATCGTTGTGTATGCCTTCGCTTGCCTTTATGATGGCTATACGGCCACTGCGTACAAACTCAATAAGGCCCCAGGGTTGTAAAGCTTCGGCCAGGGCGTCGATTTCCTCGCGATGGCCCGTTGTTTCAAACACGGTATAATCGTTGCGTATAACCACCGTATTGGCGCCAAACTGGCGCAGCAGGCGCTCTACCTTTACCTGTTCGGCTATGACTTTAGTGGGTACTTTGTACATGGCCATTTCCTGCCAAACAATTTCATCATCGGTGTTGTAATACACCTTGAGCACATCGATTTGCTTTTCTATCTGGCGGGCTACTTTTTGCACCACATCTTCGGTTTCGGTAATTACTATCGTAAACCTGTGGATGCTTTCTACCTCACTGGGCCCGGCGTTGATGCTTTCTATATTGATCTTCCTGCGCGAAAATATAATGGCAATGCGGGTTATAAGCCCCACATGGTTCTCGGTATATACGCTTATGGTGAATTCTTTTTTCATTTTTTTAAGCTACTTATTTACTGAGCTGCTTAGGCGCTGAGCCAGCTTTACTCACTATGTTATTATTGGTTTGAGTGTCATTCCGAGGAACGAGGAATCTCTAAATATTTAAGAGATGCTTCGACTCCGCTAAAGCTTCGCTCAGCATGACAAAACCACCCAGCCACATGGGCAACCCTCTGAAGGAGGGTAATGCTCACTCAGCCGGCAGGAGTTAGCTTTATGACCTTCGACTTTCAAACTTTATGACTAACTCATTTCTTCTCTACTGAGTACAATATCGCTGACGCTTTTGCCTTGTGGCACCATTGGGAATACATTGTTTTCTTTGCCTACCATAACTTCCAGCAGGTAGCTGCCGGGGTGATTGAGCATCGTTTTAAGGGCATCGGTCAGGTTTTCGCGCTGGTTAACACTGTTACCC
>JAZKDS010000441.1:0-1163 GCA_040387455.1 Bacteroidota bacterium | reverse complement strand
GAGTAGCGCTTTTCATGGAAGAGCTGCTGCCACTGACGCACCATACCTAAAAAGCAGTTGTTGAGTATCATGATCTTTACGTTGGGTTTAAATTGCATGATGGTACCCAGTTCCTGGATGGTCATCTGGATGCCGCCATCGCCGATGACGGCAACCGTAGTGCGGGTTGGATCGCCATAAGATGCGCCAATTGCCGCCGGAAGCGCGTAGCCCATAGTACCCAGGCCACCGCTGGTAATGTTGCTGCGGGTATGGTTGTACTGGGCATAGCGGCAGGCCACCATCTGGTGCTGGCCCACATCAGTCACTATAATGGCATCGCCACCGGTAAGCTCGTTAAGGATGCGGATAACCTCGCCCATGGTAAGCACCTCATCGGTGGGGTTCAGCTCGTGATATATTACCTTTTCCTCTTCGCGTTTCTGGCAGTCGGTAAACTTGCGGTGCCATGCGGCGTGTACTTTTTTATCAACTAATGCCGTAAGCATCGGCAGGGTTTCTTTGCAGTCGCCCCATACCGGTACATCGGCCTTTACATTTTTGTCAATTTCAGAGGGGTCTATATCCAGGTGAATAATCTTAGCCTGTTTGGCATACATATCAAGGCGGCCTGTAACGCGGTCGTCAAAGCGCATGCCTATGGCAATAAGCACATCGCACTCATTTGTCAGCCTGTTGGGGCCATAATTGCCGTGCATGCCTACCATGCCCACACCCAGAGGATGATCTGTAGGGATGGCGCTCATGCCCATTATGGTCCATGCCGAGGGTATGCCCGCCTTTTCTATAAAGGCTTTAAATTCTTCTTCGGCCTTACCCAGGATAACCCCCTGCCCAAATACTACAAACGGACGCTCGGCAGCGTTGATGAGCCTTGCGGCTTCAGTTATATATTCAGGGCGCACTAAAGGCTTGGGCCTGTAGCTGCGTATGAAGTTGCATTTTTGGTAGCCTTTAAAGGCTATTTTTTGCAGCTGGGCATTCTTGGTAATGTCTATAAGCACTGGACCCGGCCTGCCCGTACCCGCTATGTGGAATGCCTTTGCCAGCACCACAGGCAGCTCCTCGGCATCGGTAACCTGGTAGTTCCACTTGGTTACCGGTGTGGTAATGTTTATTACATCGGTTTCCTGAAAGGCATCGGTGCCCAGCAGGTGTGCAAA
>JAZKDS010000440.1:0-3868 GCA_040387455.1 Bacteroidota bacterium | reverse complement strand
GGTTATACCTTGCGGCGCGCTTACATGTACATTCATTTACTTCAGTTTCTGGTTATTATGGTGGCGGTCGTGGTCGCGCTTGGTTTTAACGTCCATTTTTTTATCAAAAGCAGCCTGTAAATCAACACCAGTTTGGTTGGCCAGGCACATCACCACAAATACTACATCGGCCAGCTCTTCGCCCAGGTCTTTATTTTTATCGCTTTCTTTTTCGCTCTGCTCGCCATAGCGGCGGGCAATAATGCGTGCCACCTCACCTACTTCTTCGGTAAGCTGCGCCATATTAGTAAGTTCGTTAAAATAGCGCACACCGTGCTCCTTAATCCAGTTGTCTACTTCGAGCTGGGCATTTTTTATATCCATAATAAAGTTGCTAAGTTACAGAGTGGCAAAGTTACAAAGTTATACTAACAAAAAGCCACCTTTTTGAGGTGGCTTATATAACAGGTTTGGCTTAGTTTATTTTTCTAAGCACTATCTTTTCACCTTCTTTTTCTACCACTTTTTGGTAAAAGTCTTTAAGTGTGCTATAATATTCTGCCGGAATCAATGGTATATTAATATCTGTAGTAACAGCTACCTGTATCATCTTGCCGGTTGAATTAGCAATACCATATTTAAAAGTACCTATGTTTTCTTCCATAGCAATTGATACTGAAGCCGGAAGTGATTCTACCTCATACCCCTCTGGTAATATAATGTTAATCATATATTTATCCTGGTGCGGAAAAATAAAATCTACCGGATATTCTCTCTTTTCCTGCTTAAAAGGATTTTCTTTTTGGGTAAAAAACAATAGCGGGCTTACATATATCTTATCACCAATAATATCGGCTACAGCATTATGGGTAAAATCATATTCTTCAATAACAGGCTTTGAAGGGTCTTTATCATTAGTAACCTTATATTCGCCTATTTCAAGGCCCTGATACTGACCTTCCATATGTTCCAGGTAGCTTTCTTTGCTCACACCAAGGTAAGACTCCCTGTAAGCAAAGGCATTATAATCAAAATACTGGTCGCGCGCTTTACCGGTAATTTTGCCATCAGCTGTTAGCTGAGCCTGCAATGTTATAACTTCTTTTGATATAAACATAGGCGTAAGGTCTACCACTTCCACAACGCCATCGTCTTTTATAAGCCTGCCAATCCAGTTTATAGCCCTTATAGGCAGTACATTAGGCATAGCCGATTTTGATGTGGCATCTAGCAATAAGCGCTTACCTTCTATATCTACTGCTGCAATTACATAGTTAAAAGCTGTTCTGCTGGGAAACAAAGCCACCTTGTTGCTTCGGGTGCTTACTAACACCGGGTTAGCTTCAAGCCCGGCATAGCGCAGCATAGAGGTAAGCATAAGGTTAATCTCGGCTATATTGCCCACCTTTTCGTTGTAAGCCTTTTTAACCCCATCGTTACATGAATACCCTGTGTAATCATTCCAATTCATACGTCCCTTAACGTAAGAAAATATAATGGCCACCTTTTCTGCCGGTGCCGTTATACCTGCCAGCAATGCTTTAAGATCATCTTCATAATAGCCAGATCGTTTAAGTTCGGGGCCAAAGCTATCGTATTTATATATGGTTTTAGCTACATCTTCCCATGTGGTAGAGTAGGTTTTAGGCATATCGTTAGGATACTTTACCATACTTATTTCATGCTCTATACTTGCCGTGTAATTGTCTATATTATTAGTAAACTTTTCAGCTTTCATGGCAGGCACATTATCAAGCACATACGTGGTAGCATTTTCTGTGTACTCTACTTTTTCTGAACTGAATGTGGTTTTAGACACATACACACCGGTGCGCTGTTTAGAATTTAAAACAATAGACCTGCTATTTTTCTTTTGAGTTACAACAGGAGAGAAATACCCCCTGTAGCTTGGGCTAAAGGTAAAATATTCCGGTATTTTTGTAGTAAATTCTGAATGGTTAACCGGTATGGCTTCCTGAAATTTCCATTCGGGCAGCACATGTGTAAATGGCGAACGTATGCTATATTTATATTCTATAATACTACCCTCTTTAACATCGGGCATCATTATTTTTTTGCTTTTCCAAAACTTATTTACATCCTGTGTAAACTCTCCATCGCTTTTAAGCTTGGTTTTTTTTATAGTGCCGTCTACAAGGTTGTATGTTATGGCCTTGCTTATATCTACGCTTTCATTATCGCCGTCTGAGCTGTAAAATGGTATTACTTTATTAGCCCACTCGTAACCATCTTTAGAGTAAATTTTTATTTTCATCTCTACCTCGGTCATTAGCATAAACCCTGTATTGTCAGAATAAATCATATACGATTGCCCTTTACTGTACAGTATTGCTGCCGGCGCAGAAGGATCTGTAGGGTGCTGTTTTTCTTCAAGTTCGGCCTTTGTTACCTCGCCCAGTTCATATTCCTGTGCAGAAGCACCAAATCCTGTAGCCAGAAAAACCACAAGGAGTTTAATTAATTTCATAATAAGGTGGTGATTAAGTTGGTTTTTATTTTTTTGAAAGCACTACTTTTTCGTTTTGCTTTTCTATCATTTGCTGAAAAAAATCTTTGAGCGTGCGGTAATACTCTTTAGATACGTTTGCATAATTGAGCGATAACACTACCGAAAGCTGGATGTTATTAGCACTTTTGGCCACATTATATTTAAAAGAGCCTATGTTTTCTTCCATGGCTATAGTAAGTGGCTTAGGCATTGACTCTATAACATATCCGTCCGGAATTTTTATGGTAATCAGGAATTTATCTTCGCGCGGGTACACAAAATCTACTGGATACTCTCTGTTTTCCTGTTTAAATGGGTTTTCATCCTGTGTAAAGAACAACATTGGGCTAACATATATTTTATTACCTATTATCTCTGCCACACGGGTGTTAGTAAATGTATAATCTTCTATAAGTGGCTTTTCCAGTTCTTTCTGATTGCTCATAGTATAACTGTCTATCTGGAGCCCTGTATATTCTTTTTCAAGTTTTTCAATATAGGTATCCTGGTTTACCTGGGCATACAGTTCTCTATAGGTGTAGGCTCTCTGGTCAAGATACAGGTCGCGCGCTTTACCGGTAATAGTGCCCTGTTCATCTATCTGGGCCATAATGGTAACCTGTTCTTTACTATTAACCTTAGGCATAAGATCTACCTCCTCGTTATCACCATTTTTTTTAATAAGCCTGCCCACCCAGTTTAGCGCTCTGTTAGGCAATATACCAGGCTTTGTATATTTACTTGTAGCATCAAGCAATATGGTTTTTTCGCCTAATTTAGCGGCACATACAACATAGTTATAAGCAAACCTTGACGGAAAAACTGCTGTACCGTGGTCGCGCGTGCTCACAATTACCGGATTGGCATCAAGCCCGGCCTCCCGCAGCATAGCCGTAAGCATTAGGTTAATATCAGCAACATTGCCCTGCTTAGCCTTGTAGGCTTCTTTAACGCCTTTCTCGCATAAATAGCCATTTTTTTCAGTCCAGGCCATACGCCCCTGTACATAGTTAAATATGGTATTTAGCTTAGCTTCATCTCCTTCTATCCCGGCAAGTAATGCTGTAAAATCTTCTTTAAAATAATTATCATATTTAAGCTCGCGCCCAAAAGAATCATTATCATATATTTTTTTAGCTACAGATTTCCAGTCTGTGGCATAACTTTGTTTGGTTTGATGGGGCAATTGCACAAGGCTGAGCTCATGCATTAGCTTGCCTATATAATTTTCTTTATTGCTTACATAAGCCTCATCTTTAAATGGCTTAACATCTTTAGCGGTATACAGGTAGTAATACTCGTTAGTATCTGTTGTTTGATTAAGGGTAAGCTTAGCATCATGTATTTTAACATCTACATAGCCCACGGTATATACATTAT
>JAZKDS010000439.1:0-12042 GCA_040387455.1 Bacteroidota bacterium | reverse complement strand
CTTGTGGGCGATTTAAAAGGCCCGCACCTGTATGATATTATGGAAATAATAGGTAAAGAAGAAACCGTAAGCAGGATTAACAAGGCTGCCGAAGTTTTAGGATAAGATTCGATAAACTCAATCTTTTAAATATACAGCAGGCTGACCTGTCGAAGCTGGCTGTATGTTTAAAAGGTTTTAGAGAGAATAAAAGGTTAAAACAGCCCACTTCGACAGGCTCAGTGTGACTATTTTAACCTTTTATTCTTTATACGCTAAGCCTCCCATAACCGGGAGGCTTTTTTGTTGTAATGAAATTCGTATCTTGTACACATAATCAACAATCTTTAAAACTATGGACTACATCCCTATTTATGTAATACTCGTTATTGTAGTATTTATTTTTCTATCGTCGTTCTTTACCGTTAAACAACAAACATCGGTTATTGTAGAGCGCTTTGGTAAGTTTTTAAGCATCCGCCAGGCGGGTCTTCAGCTAAAAATACCCGTGGTAGATAAAATTGCCGGCAAAATAAACCTTAAAATTCAGCAGCTTGATGTTATTATAGAAACCAAGACCAAAGAAAACGTGTTTGTAAAGATGAAGGTTTCGGTACAGTTTAAGGTTATCCAGGAAAAAGTATATGAGGCTTTTTATAAGCTGCAATACCCGCACGACCAGATTACCAGCTACGTGTTTGACGTAGTACGTGCCGAGGTGCCTAAACTAAAACTTGACGACGTTTTTGAGCGTAAAGATGATATTGCTATTGCTGTAAAACGCGAACTTAACGAGGCCATGAGTACTTACGGGTATGACATTATAAACACCCTGATTACGGATATTGACCCTGACCAGCAGGTTAAAAATGCCATGAACCGTATTAATGCTGCCGACCGTGAAAAGAGTGCTGCAGAATATGAAGCTGAAGCACAACGTATTCGTATTGTTGCTAAAGCTAAGGCTGAGGCAGAAAGCAAGCGCCTGCAAGGACAGGGTATTGCCGATCAGCGCCGCGAAATTGCACGTGGCCTTGTAGAAAGTGTAGACGTACTTAATAAAGTGGGCATTAACAGCCAGGAAGCTTCGGCACTTATTGTAGTTACGCAGCATTATGATACGCTACAGGCCATAGGCAGCGACAGCAACAGCAACCTGATACTGTTGCCTAACTCGCCACAGGCGGCTAACGATATGCTTAACAACATGATTGTGTCTTTTGCGGCAAGCAACCAAATGGGCCAAACGATGTCTAAACCCAAAAGGAAAAGGGATGATGACACAGCACACAAGCCTGCACCAAGGCATATAGACAATCCGGAATTACCACCACATACGGATCATCCGGCAGAATAAACAAAAAAGCTTCCTGATAACGGAGGCCTTTTTTAGTTAAATATTTTACTATCTTTAAACTTTCGGGCATTATAATGGTCTTACCTAATACATTAAAAAAACGATACGTTATGAATAAAAAATGGTTAATGGTACTTATGCTTGGAGGCATATTTACTACAGGTGCAGTAGCACAGGAAAAGGTTTCGGAAAAGAAACCTGCAGGCGAAAAGATGATAGCCAAGGTTGATACCGATAGCGATGGTAAAATAAGCAAAGACGAGGCCGATAAAGCGCCCAAGGGCAAGCTTAAAGAAAACTTTGCTGCCATTGATACCAACAAGGACAATTATCTTGATAAGGAAGAAATTAAGGCATACCGCAAGGAGAAAAAAGCCGAAATGCAACCTTCAACAAAACAATAATAAAGCAAAAAGGCTCCCAATAATTGGGAGCCTTTTTTAGTTTTTACATTGTCCCATCCTGAAATAGCTATATAAAAAAACAGCCAACACTTCAACAAGATTAGTGTGGCTGTTTTTACTTAGTAGCTCAGCAGCTAAGAAACTCAGTAGCTTTGCTTAAAATATCTTTTTAAACAGGTAGGTAAGTGCGGCACTTTTTAAAGGCCCGCTAAATGCCCCCAGGATCTTAAAAGCCCTCATGGGCCCCTCGCCTACTATGTTTTCTGCCTTAAGGCTTTCCTTAGTTTCGTTAAGGTCTTTTTTAAACCGTGCAAATGCAAGATCTTTTTCAACCTTAAGTATTTTTAGGTCAAGGTTTATTTCCTCGAAGGTTTTATATTCTTTTGTAGAAGGCATAGCTATTCGTCATAAGTTTTAAAAAATAATCTTGAAAAAGTAGCAATAAGCGGCCCTTCCACAATTTTATCCTGAACCTTGTATATAACAATGGCCAGTATAAGGTATATAAAGCCAACGGTTAAAAAGCCATAGGCAAAATTATTAAACAAGTAGCCAAAGGCAATAGCCGCTGCAATAGAAAAGAAAAGGGTAACAATGATGAGCATGGTGGCCAGCAAAAACAGCTTGAGCGCCAGTGCTGTTGACTTCATAGCCAGTTTAAAGCCCCACAGTTTGTAGTACCTTACATTAGCGTCTATAAGTCTTTTAGCCTCGTTTTTAAGGTCTTCAGCGTTTTCCTTTATCTCTTCAAATGCCATAGCGGGTTGTTATTATTTTGCGTCGGCTACATTTTTAGCGCCTTTTTTAAGCTCTTCCAGTTTTTTCTCCAGTGTGGCAATAACATCATCGGCCTCACCTTTAACATTGCTTACCAAATGATCTATGGTAGACTCAAGGTCTTGCTTGGCATAACCAAATTTACCTTTTACAGTCTCGGTTAGCTCTGTTAACTTATCTTTAATTTCGTCTGCCTTGCTTCCGGCAGCGTCTTTAATTTTTCTGCGTGTTTTTGTTCCTGAGTCCGGAGCGAATAAAATTCCTACTGCGGCACCCACGGCAGCACCTGCAAGTACTGCTACAATTGTTCCTGTTTTACCAGCCATAATATTAGTTTTTTGAATTAATAATTTACTTGTTTTTATAACTATTATAAAGGTAGGTCATTTTAACATTTGTAGGATGTTAATGGGTAGTTAATTGAACGCTAAAGTATGCTAAAATTGAAATAAGCCGATTTTATAAGCTTTTACAGCATGAGTTATGTATTTATATTTCTTACAAAAAATAATGCAGCAGCATTGCTTTATAGCCGTCACTTTTGATAGTAATAAATTATGAATTTTAAATTATAATTGATTTTATAAATAATAAACGTTTCTACACCTTTACTTAAAAAGGCATAGAAACGCTCTATTATTTAAAAAAACTATAAACTATTAGTTCCTGATAAGCTTTGTAGATGTAAAGCCTTCGCCGGTACCCATGTTTACAAAATATACCCCAACAGGCAGTTTTGACACATCTATGGTATGGCTAAAATCTCCGGCGTCTTTTATGCCTACATGTTCGCTATATAAAACCTGCCCGGCAAGGTTAATAATGGCAATATTAACATCGGTCCTTGCAGCATTGTGTGCAAAAACTTCTATGGTATTGCCGTTAACCGGGTTTGGCGTGGCATAAAATTTACCTTCGGCAGGTTCATTTTCTACAATTTCTTCGTCAAAATTACCAATGCGCGATGTGGCACCGCTTACATACTCCAGTGTCCATTGCTGGTTGTTACTGGCGTTGCTGTACCAGTGCTGCAATACCGATCCATCTGCCGTAAGGCCACCCGTATCTACCGCCTTGCCGTTTGCACGGTTAACAAGCTTATAGTAAGGCCCTGCGGCTACAATGCTCCACTGCTGATTAGTGCTCGACCCATTTGCCCACTGCCCTACTACAGAGCCATCTGCCGTGGCACCCACGCTGTCAAGATACAGGCCGCCTGTAACACCTTTAAGCTTATAAAAACCACTGCCTGCATAAGTTATTACCCAACGCTGGTTAAAGTTGGGGCTGTTTGCCCACTGCACGGCATTTGCGCCGTTAGCTGTAGCGCCCAGGTTATCAAGGTATTTACCCGATGCCTTGTTTACAAGCCTGTATGTACCGTTAAGCACAATGGGGCTGGCGGTGCCTGCCACGGGCCAGTCATTACTCCAGCCTAAAGTGGTTGTTTTTAGCTTGGGTGCGCCGTTATCATTACCATCATAAAAGTGGTAACTCAGTGTGCTTTCGCCATAGCCAACATGGCCGGGGCCTATAACATTGCCATTTTTATTGGGTAAAAATGTAGTACCACCATCGCTCATAAGGCTTATGCCATTTTGGTCTACATACGGGCCCGTAATACTTGTAGCGCGCCCCACCTGGGTATAATAGCCCGAGTTTACGCCGTTGCAGCACAACCCACGCTGAAAGAACATGTAGTAATAACTGTTATGCTTCATGATATAAGGCGCTTCTACCTGGCCGGCAACAATATCCCAGCGGCTGGTGCCCTGCCTAAGGCCGGTACTGGGGTTGAGCTGTATCAAATCTATACCGCTTTGCCAGTTGCCATAGGCCATATACATGGTAGAGCCATCTACAATTACAGAGGGGTCTATGGCGTTATTAGCGGCTACAATCATACCTTTATCTGTCCAGGGGCCGTTAAGGTTGGTGGCTGTGGCAAGGCCTATGGCTGCCGCTGCGCCATTGCCGGCACATGAGTAATAACAGTAATAGGTACTGCCGATTTTAACTACCTCAGGTGCCCAGAAATTGCCGGCAAAGCCGCTTACATAGTTGCCTATCCAACTGGGCCATGTACCTATGGGGAACACTGTGTTTTGGGTTTGCCAGCTTGAGAAGTTTGTGGTTGTAGATGAGATGGTATAAATACCATTGCCGGTTGCAAAGTGCCAGTAGCGCCCATCGGTATTACGCACGGTGGTTGATGGGTCGTGTATGCCCGGTTGTGCATAGAGCAGGCCCGACATGATGAGTAAAAATAAACTGAAAATGAAACCTTTACGGCTTGTTTTGTGCGAGAAGTTTGTTTGTAAAATCATAAATATTAAAGAGTTTTGGTTATACGAATGGAAGGTATAATGCCTGAAAAAAGGCAATAGAAAGCTGATACCGGTGGCTGGCACGGTACTAAATGGACATTGCGGTATAAAACGATTTTTAACGGGCTGTAGAACTATTCAGCGTAAGGCGTATAATAAGTGTATTATTTACATTTGTAAATGTAATAAAATAACTATTACGATGTAGTGAATTTGAAAATATTTTATGTAATATTTTGATAATCATATTATAAATTAAAAAATACCCAGTATTTTCATTGAATATTTATGATGATATTTATTTTTTGAATAAGGTTTTTAAGGGATTAAGCAAACCAACCCGCCCTACGGGCACCTCCTCATGAGGGGAATAGCTATATTTATATCCATAAAAAAACCGGGAGCCAAATGACTACCGGTTTGTATATTAACTAAGTACCTTAGAACCTAAGCCACTCAGAACTTATTCTTTACTTTCCAGCTTTGCCCAGGTATCTCTAAGGCCTACGGTTTTGTTGAATACAACTTGTTCAGCATTGGTATCAGTATCTACGCAAAAATAGCCAAGGCGCTGAAACTGGTACCTCTCGCCTGCTTCGGCACTTTTAAGCGATGGTTCTAAGTAACCGGTTATCACTTTAAGTGAATCAGGGTTTATATAGGTTTTAAAGTCAACTTCTTTATCGCCGTCAGGGTTTTCGTGGGTAAACAGCCTGTCATACAGCCTAACTTCGGCAGTAATGGCGTGCGGTACACTTACCCAGTGTATGGTTCCTTTTATCTTCCTTAAGCTGGCTTCAGATCCGCTGCCGCTCTTAGAATCGGCATCATACGTTGCGTGGATTTCGGTAATGTTGCCATCGGCATCTTTAACCACGCTTTCGCCTTTAATGATGTAGGCGTTTTTAAGGCGCACCTCTTTACCCAACGTTAAGCGGAAGTACTTGTTATTGGCTGCTTCCATAAAGTCTTCGCGCTCAATGTATAGCTCACGGCTAAATGGCACTTCGCGGAAACCTGCACTCTCATCTTCAGGGTTATTTTCGGCCTCCAGCCATTCTTCCTGGTCTTCGGGGTAATTGGTTATAATAAGCTTAACAGGATCTAGCACCGCCATAACACGTGGCGCTATTTTGTTAAGATCTTCGCGCACGCAAAACTCTAAAACAGAAACATCTACCAGGTTAGTACGCTTTGCAATACCTATGGTATCGGCAAAATTACGGATGGCTGTAGGTGTATACCCCCTACGGCGCATGCCACTAATGGTACTCATACGCGGGTCATCCCAGCCGGTAACGTGTTTTTCCTGCACTAATTGTAGTAGCTTACGCTTACTAACCACAGTATGGCTCAGGTTACGGCGGGCAAATTCGCGCTGTTTAGGGCGTGTTTTTGCGTCATCATATATTTGGTCAAGGAACCAGTCATACAGTTCCCTGTGCATTAAAAATTCAAGCGTACAAAACGAGTGCGATACGGCCTCAATGTAATCGCTTTCGCCATGGGCCCAGTCATACATGGGGTATATGCACCATTTATCGGCGGTGCGGTGGTGTTGCTCATGCAGTATGCGGTACATAATAGGGTCGCGCATTAGCATGTTGTTGCTGGTCATGTCTATCTTAGCACGAAGTATGTGGGTTCCGTTAGGGAAATCGCCATTTTTCATGCCTTCAAAAAGGGCAAGGTTTTCCTCTACCGAACGATTGCGGTAAGGGCTATCTGTACCATGTGTAGAGGGTGTGCCTTTTTGTTTTGCCATGTCTTCAGACGACTGGCTGTCTACATAAGCCACTCCTTTTTTAATGAACGTTATGGCCCAGTCATACAGCTCCTGAAAATAATCTGAAGCATAGCGCTCTTCGGCCCACTGGTAACCCAGCCACTCTACGTCTTTTTTAATGGCATCTACATACTCCTGCTCTTCTTTAGCGGGGTTAGTATCGTCAAAACGCAGGTTTACAGGAGCGTTATATTTTAAGCCAAGGCCAAAATTAAGGCATATGGCACTGGCGTGGCCCACGTGCAAATACCCGTTAGGCTCTGGTGGAAAACGGAAACGCAGCTTGTCTTTTGATAAGCCTGCAGCCAGGTCTTCTTCTATAATTTGTTCAATAAAATTGAGTGATCTATCTTCGGTAGACATAGTTTTTTGTATAAGTTGTGCAAAGATAAGAAATAGTAGCAAAGTGAGAGAAGAGAGGCAAAGAAACAAAGTAGCAAAGAGGCAAAGTTATAGCAAAGAGCAGGAGAAGAGAGGCAAAGAAACAAAGTAACAGAAGATAAGCTTGAATTATATATAAATTATAACCAGCTAAACAGTTTAAAACTAAGTATTGTAAAATTCTTTGCATCCTTTTCTTCTCTGCCACTTTGCCTCTTTGTACCTTTGCCACTTAGTACCTTAAAAAATGAGCTCCATAAAACTTAAAAATATCCGTACGTTTTCTTATCACGGCTGCCTGGTTGAAGAAAGCAAAATAGGAAGCGACTACCGCGTAGACCTGGAAATAAAGACCGACCTACGAAAATCTATGCTAAGCGATGAGTTGGCCGACACAGTTGACTATGTGCACCTTAACAAAATTGTGGTTGAAGAAATGGCCATTCGCAGCAAACTGTTAGAGCATGTGGCACACCGTATTATCAAGCGTATTTTTGATGAATTGCCACAGGTAAGCCGGGCAAATGTGGAGGTCAGCAAGATAAATCCGCCCATAGGCGGTGATGTGGAGGAAGTAACCATACAGATGGAGGAATTTAGGGCATAGAATATCGGATTGTTAGATTTTTGGATTGTTAGATTATTCGACTGGATGAAGATTTAGTTCCGGATATTTTAAATTATGATTTTAATAGCGCTGATGGGGCATCAAATCAAAACATTATGAAAACGATTATCTTCACCCTTCTGTTATCAAGTATAATATTAACAGGCTGTACCCCTGCAGAAAAATACCCAAAACCCGATTGCCTGGCCGAAAAGATTGACATTGAAACTTTATTCAGTACTAAAAATTATTCTGATGAGGGAAAAGTTATCATAGCAGATAAGGGTTCAGGTCAATTTCCTCAATCTTCATACTGGGAAGAAAACCTTAAAACAAAAGACGTAATCAAATACCTGGGTTCTAAGGGAAAAGTTATTTCCAAATGGCAATTTAACCGTAACGATACCATTATTGAACTCAGTGAATTTTACGCAAACGGGAGCCTCAAGCAAAGATACTGGCAGCATACGGGTAAAATTACTTTTTTAAAAGATGATTTCTTTCAGTTCGAATACAAGAATGAAATCAAGATAGGCAAAGAATATAACTATAAGGATGACTGTGCTTTAGCATCTGTAACTGACTATGATTCTATATTTAAGTTTTCTTTAAACGATGTAGAAAAGCTTATGAAAGGGTATGATGCTTCCAGAAAAAGTATATCTCAGGAAAAAGAGCATAAAACAGATACCTACTTTTGGCAAGTGCACTATAAAGATAAAAAATCTGGCGAGTGGATGGAAATGATAATTGACCCACTTAACGGCAAAATATTAAAGTCAGAGAAAATTGAGGTAATGGAAGTAGATCCTGAACAGGATGGAGGTATATATGATTAGTAAGGCTAAACCATTGAAAGATTGAAGATTGAAAAATTGAAAGATTAAATTACCTCTGCAGGAATGTTTAAATCCTTTAAATTTTTAAATCTTTCAATAAAAAATTTAAAATTTTGTTTACATTTGCCATCCAATTAAATACTGGCATCTTGGCCGAGTGGCTAGGCACAGGTCTGCAAAACCTGCTACAGCGGTTCGAATCCGCTAGATGCCTCTGCAAAAAAAAAGCTTCCCGAAAAGGAAGCTTTTTTTGTTTTATAGTAACTTAGCTGCTGAGGTTCTTAGGCGTTTAGCAAGTTGGGGTATGTGCTTCGACAGGCTCAGCATGACTTCGTTTGCTAAGAAACTCAGGAGCTAAGAGGCTAAGCAGCTACCTTTTCCCCTGCTGCTCTACTTCGTCTATGGCTTTTTTAAACATTTCAGGAAACCAGCCCTGGAACACTAAAAAAGAACCAAATACTATTATTACCACGCTTATGCCCTGTTTAATCTTAACAATGTTTTTCATGGTTAGCTTGTTGCGCAATTGCTTGGCCAGCATTATCTTGCCTATATCTACCAAAAAATAAGTAGCTATAACGGCAGCAAAAAATATGAGTATGCGTGTAGGATCAAGGTCCAGTTTAGGGCCCCAGGTAATGATGATACCCAACCAGAAAAACAGTACGCCTATGTTGATAAAGTTAAGCAGGAACCCTTTTATAAACAGGCTGAAATAATCTTTACGGATGATTTCTTTAGCGGCGCTGTCTATAATTTCGTCTTTAGAATTTTTGTTGACCTTTATTAACGATATAATGCCGTATAAAAGCATAACCAGCCCACCGAAAATAAAAAGGGCGGGTTCATCTTTAATTTTTTCGAGTAATTTATAGCTGCTGAAATAAGCGATAAGTATAAAAAGGATGTCTGATGTTATAGCGCCGAGATCGAACGCTACAGCGGCTTTAAATCCCTTTAAAACACTTGTTTCGAGTAATACAAAGAATACTGCACCCGGCATTATGCTTAAAAAGAAACCTAAAGGTATGGCACCGGTAAAAATATCCTGGATCATTAATTGGATTTGATGATGCAAGTTACAATTTTTTTTGAAAAGGCTACTTAGCCGCTTAGCTGCTGAGTGTATTACATGTAGAATGCTGCGCAACAGTAGTAATGGAATACCAAACAAACAAAAAATCCGGAAGATTAACTCCCGGATGTATGCATTGTTACTAAGTAATTAAGCTGCTATTTAATTAACAACTGTAATTTCTCCATCGCCTGATTTTGTTTCATTAACCTTTTTAGGTTTGCCGTATATTTTTAGTTCGCCGTCAGAGTTAGCTACGGCATTTACCGTTCCTTTAGCGGTAATAACAGCTTCAGCATCCGAAGCTACTGTAATATCGGTATCTTCGGTATCAAGGCCTTCGGCATCAAGCTTAGCATCAGATGATATGGCCGCTTCGTGCTTTTTGGCTTTGCCGGTAAGGGTTACCTGTGCATCAGATGAGGCAGCGGTGTGTAGTGTTGTTACATTTATTTTAAGCTCTACTTCAGAGTCAGAACCTGCCGCCAGGCTAAAATCTTTGCCTTTAATTTCGTCATTGCTCATTACCTTGCTGTCAGAACCTGCAGCAATGGCCTCAAGGGTGCCTTTGTAATACACGGTGTAAGTACCTTCGCCACCCAGGGTAAGGTTACCACCTTCGTTGCTGACTTCCATCTCTTCTTCATCACCAATAAAAACCACTTTGTTTTCGTTAGATTTTATAAGGGTAACATGTGTATCGCTACCAGCCGCTACATTTTTGAAATCTTTAAGGTCTACGGTTTTCTGGGCAATACATAAAGGGCTAAGTGCTAGTACTGCCAGTGTAAATAATGTTTTCATACGGTTGTAAAATTTGATTGATTAATTGATTTTAATATAAAGACAGGCACCGGATTGAATTGTTACAGTTTTAAGGAAAAAAAGTTTGTGAGTACTAAAGTACTTAATTTTTAAGCATAAAAAAACCGGAAATAATTTCCGGTCTCATATAGTTGCTTTATAAAGTTTCCCTGATATTATTTGTATCTAAGCCTATAATAATATAATCATACGCCGTGTCATCTTTTATTTTATCAAGTATAGGCTTTATGTATTTTTTTAGATGCCTTTTGCCCATCGAAAGACTGTAGATAAAAATAACTGTCTTTTTTTGGCTGTTAAAGGTAATGTCTTTTAAATAAGAAATATCGGGTACCTTTTTATTTTGAACATTGCTATCGCCGTATTTTAAATTTTTACATAAATCCAAAAACTGGCCCCAGCAGCTTTTTATATCAAGTTGTGCGGCACTAATAAGTTCATCATTATATACTATGCCATAAAAAGTATACAATTCCTTTTCAACTATTTCAACAGCGAATGTATTGAAATTTTCTTTGTTGAAAACCACTATCTTTTGCCTGTCAAACCCTGTTTCATCAACTACATAATCAAGATAGGCATCTTTAGTATCAAACATTGTAAGTTGGCCATATTGCTTTACAGGAAACAGCAGCATTGCAAGGAGTAAAAATTTTATATATTTCATAGTGAAGAGATTTACTCCTAAAATTATAGTTTTGAGAAGTCCTTAATTTTATTTTAAGAATACTTTAACTAAAATCTCCTGAATAGAAAAGCATCTTAAATATCAGAAATTAAGCATTTAAGCATAAAAAAACCGGACAATTGTCCGGTTTTTACAACTTTAAAAGTTGTGTAGTATTTAACCACCCCGCCCTACGGGCACCCCTCAAGAGGGGAATAACTTCACTAGTACTGTAGCTCGCTCAGCGGCTCAGCAACTTACTTAATTATATGGATGCTGCCACCGGCAGTCTTGCTCTCATTAACCTGTTTTGGGTTGCCATACACATTGATGTCGCCACCGGCACGTGTTTTAGCCTCTACAAAATCTGTAGCATATACATCGGCCTCACCACCGGCATTGATGGTAACGGCAGTTTGGGCGGTTTCAAGGCTTTTGCCTTTAAGTATACCACCCGATTTTAAAACCACATCGTGGTTTGTAGCGGTACCGATTAGCTCTAATGTGCTGCCACTGCCTGCACTGCTTTTAAGCTTGCTTACTTCAAGGTTTAACTTTATGGTAGATCCTTCTTTGGCATTAACCTCAAATGCCGTAGCCTTAAAGGTATCTGCAGAGCCTACAAATGCGCCTTCGCTGGCTTCTATCTTATCTATGTTGCCGGTGTAGTATACCGTAGCCTCTATATCATCGCCCTGTAGCAGCTTAGATAGCTTCATACGTATCTTAAGGTCGTTGCCCTTGGTTACTACTTCTACATCGCCGGCTTTTTCGCCCCTTATTTCAATTTTATTAGCGGTAGATTTTACCAGGGTTACATTTATCTGGTCAAAAGCGCGCACTGTGGTAAAATCGCCCAGGTTTTTTGTTACCTGTGCTGCCATAAACTGACCTATGGCTAAAAAGGCTATTAGAATTACTTTTTTCATGATGATGATTTATTTTTAATTAGTCGAAAGTCAAAAGGTGTTAAAGTTATAAAGACAGAAAAAACTGCCTAATGTTACAGTAGACAAAT
>JAZKDS010000438.1:6755-8146 GCA_040387455.1 Bacteroidota bacterium | reverse complement strand
AGCACTCGGTCAAAACCCTGATGGAAAGCGGTATTAAAGCCGATATCCTGGTATGCCGCACAGAACATGAATTATCATCAGACCTTAAGCATAAGCTTGCTTTATTTTGTAACGTAAGCAAAGAGAGCGTTATACAGTCTATAGATGCCTCTACAATATATGAGGTACCTAACCTGATGCTGGAGGAAGGCCTTGATAAGGTTGCGCTTAAAAAACTGGCGCTGCCCGAAAAAAATACTCCGGATTTAAAAATATGGAACCAGTTCCTATTCAGGCTTAAAAACCCTAAGCATACGGTAAACATTGGCCTTATAGGCAAGTATGTAGAGCTTCAGGATTCATACAAATCAATACTTGAGGCGTTTATACATGCCGGTTCGGCAAACGAAACCAAAGTAAACGTAATCAGCATCCACTCTGAATATATTGACCGTGATAACGCGTCCGAAAAATTCCGTGGATTAGATGGTATACTTGTAGCACCGGGCTTTGGCGGTCGTGGTATAGAAGGTAAAATTGAAACCGTGCGTTTTGCACGCGAAAATAATATTCCGTTTTTGGGTATATGCCTTGGCATGCAAATGGCGGTTATAGAATATGCACGTAATGTACTGGGCTGGAAAGAGGCTAACTCTACCGAAATGAATGAGCACACCCCTCACCCGGTTATCAACATTATGGAAGAGCAAAAAACCATTACAGATAAAGGTGGTACTATGCGCCTTGGTGCCTGGAAGTGCGACCTTACCGAAGGCACACTTGCAAGCAGTATTTATGCCGGTGCCAAAGAAATTAAAGAGCGCCACCGCCACCGTTATGAGTTTAACAGCGAATATCTTGATGAGCTTACTAAAGCAGGCCTTACACCATCGGGCGTTAACCCGGATACCGGCCTTGTAGAGGTTATCGAAATTAAAAAACACCCGTTCTTTATAGGCGTGCAGTATCACCCAGAATATAAAAGTACGGTAGCTAACCCGCACCCGCTGTTTGTAGCGTTTGTTAAAGCGGCTGTTAGCAAAAAAAGCGAATAAGTGCCCCTGGCACATTAGCCTGAAAAGGCATATAGCGTTATTAATTTAAAGACTAAATGGAAGAAAAAAAGTTAGACTTAAAAACCATTATCGGGTTTGGGTTGATCGTGGTACTGATGTTGTGGATGATTTTTAACCAAACATCAAACAAAGAAAAGGAGCAAAGCGAAAAAGAGAAGAAAGAACAGATTGAAAAAGCTACGGAAAAACAAATTCCTGAGCCTGCAACAGCTACTGTAAACCCTGTTGAAGCTGACTCTCTAAAAGCAGCAAAGCTAAAAAGCAGCCTTGGTGCATTTGCTTACAGCGCTTCTTTGCCATCGGCTAAAGATACCGCCACAACCATTAAAAATGAGG
>JAZKDS010000438.1:0-6745 GCA_040387455.1 Bacteroidota bacterium | reverse complement strand
TTGAAAAAGGCAGCAATAAAAGGGTTGAGCTTATAAAAAACAACAATGCAAGTTTTAACCTGCAGTTTAAAACAGCCGATAACCGCATACTAAACACTCGCGATATGTATTTTGAGCCTAAGGTAACTACCGAAGGCAAAAACCAGGTACTTAGCATGAGGCTTAAAGCCGGTGAAAACGAGTTTTTAGAATACCGTTATGTACTTAAGCCTAATGACTTTATGATGGATTTTTCTATCAAGACACAAGGCTTATCTAAAATTGTAGACACTTCTAAACCAATGGATTTAGAGTGGAAGCTAAAAGCCTACCGTAATGAAAAGAGCGTAAGCTATGAAAGCCGTTATACTGACCTGGTTTATGAATATGAAGATGGTAAGGACAACAACCTTGGCCTTGGTAAAACCGAATCTGAAAAAGCAGAAGATGTAAGCTATATTGCCTTTAAGCAACACTTTTTCACCTCTATCCTGTTAACCGATACACATTTTAAATCGGCTGATCTTCAAATTGAAAACCTTGTAACAGATGAAAAGGTAGAAAACACCTACACCAAGCAGTTTACAGCAAAAATGCCTCTTGAGTTTAAAGGTGGCGAACTTAGCTATAACATGAACTGGTATTATGGCCCGTCTGATTATAAAATACTTAATAATTATGACAAAAACCTTGACGAGGTTATTCCACTGGGCTGGGGTATCTTTGGCTGGATAAACCGTTATGCGTTTATACCTATATTTACCCTTCTTGCTAAGTTATTACCTTATGGTGTTACCATCATTATCTTTACCATACTGGTAAGGCTTGTAATGTCTCCAGTAACCTATAAATCATATCTTTCTCAGGCTAAAATGAAAGTGCTTCGCCCTGAAATTCAGGAAATAAACGAAAAGTACAAAAATGAGCCTATGAAAAAACAGCAGGAAACCATGAAGCTGTATAGCACTGCCGGCGTTAACCCCATGGCAGGATGTTTACCGGCGCTAATGCAAATCCCGGTATTCTATGCGCTATTCCAGTTCTTCCCGTCGTTCTTTGATCTTAGACAGCAAGACTTCCTTTGGGCAAACGACCTTTCGTCTTATGATGCTGTAATTCAATTACCGGTTTACATACCATTTTATGGTAACCACGTAAGCCTTTTCCCTATCCTGGCTTCAATAGCCATCTTCTTTTACATGAAGATGACCACCGGAGATCAGGCCATGAGCGCACCACCGCAGGAAGGCATGCCCGATATGAGCAAAATCATGAAGGTTATGATATATATATCGCCGGTAATGATGCTTATCTTCTTTAACAACTATGCATCTGGATTGAGTTTATATTACTTTATCTCAAACCTTATTACAATAGGTATAATGTATGTTATTAAAAACCACATTGTAAAAGAAGAGAAAATTCACGCACTAATTGCCCTGAACAAAACCAAGCCTAAAAAACAAGGCCGTTTCCAGTCAAAAATGCAGGAAATGATGGAACAGGCACAAGAGCAAAAAACAAAGCAGATTAAAAAATAGTACAAAAAAGCATCCGCCCCGGCGGATGTTTTTTATTACAGCATAGTTCGGCCTGCTTTTTGAAAACAATAAAACCATATCTTTAAAGTTGTAATAGCAAATACACCACAACATGAAACTACGTTTAGTATTCGCACTACTATTTATGTGCAGTTTTCCTCTTATAGCACAGGTTAACCAAAACGATGCCTCGGGGCAACGCCAGGGCCTGTGGAAAGGCACTTACGAAAAAAGCAAGCGCACACGCTATGAGGGCACATTTGAGCACGGCAAAGAAACCGGCACCTTTAAATACTTTCAGGACGATAAAAAATCTACCCTGATGGCTACCCGCGTTTTTGCGGCAGACGGTTCTTGCTACACCACTTTTTTTGACGATAAAGGCAAAAAAGTAAACGAGGGCAAAGAAGTAAACAAGCTGCGCCAGGGCGAATGGAAGTTTTACTTTACCGGCAAAGACATTGTAATGATGCTCGAAAACTACAACAAAGGCAAGCTGGAAGGTGTTAAGAAGGTATTTTACGACAACGCCAGCATAGCCGAAGAAATGAACTATAAAAATGGCCTGCGCGAGGGTAACTATAAAAAATATATGGTATCGGGCAAGGTTATAGAAGACTCTACCTATAAAAATGATGCCCTTAACGGCCCTGCCTCTTTTTTTGATGAAGGTGGCCAGATTGTTGCCAAAGGCCAGTTTAAAGACAATAAAATGACGGGCAAATGGCAGTATTACGAAAAAGGCAAGGTGGTTAAAACCGTAGATGAAACCAACCGCAAAGTTGAGCTTGCACCACCTGTACCGCGCAAAAGTGAATAATTTGTTGTAACTTTGTATCGAAGTTTTTAGATGTATTATTATGAAACGTGTAGTTGTAGGCCTTAGTGGTGGTGTAGATAGCAGTGTGGCAGCATATCTTTTGCAAGAGCAGGGATATGAGGTTATAGGCCTGTTTATGAAAAACTGGCATGATGAGGGCGTAACCATATCTAACGAATGCCCGTGGCTGGAAGACAGCAATGATGCTTTGCTTGTAGCAGAGAAACTGGGCATTCCTTTCCAAACCGTAGATTTAAGCGAACAATATAAAGAGCGTATCGTAGACTATATGTTTAACGAATACGAAAAAGGCCGTACGCCTAATCCTGATGTACTGTGCAACCGCGAAATTAAGTTTGACGTTTTTATGAAAATTGCCCTGAGCCTGGGCGCAGATTATGTGGCTACAGGCCACTACTGCCGCAAAGGCACGCTACAAAAAGACGGGCAGGAAATATACCAGCTGCTTGCAGGTGAAGACGGCAATAAAGACCAGTCTTACTTTTTGTGCCAGCTCTCTCAGGAGCAATTGGCTAAGGCGCTGTTTCCTATCGGGGAACTTACAAAACCACAGGTGCGCGAAATTGCTGCTAAAATGGAACTGGTTACCGCCGAGAAAAAAGACTCGCAAGGCCTTTGCTTTATAGGCAAAGTGCGCCTGCCGGAATTTTTACAGCAGCAGCTTCAGCCTAAAGAAGGTGAAATATATGAGGTTAACGCAGGCCTTGATACTTACAATACCCCTGCCCCACAGTTTACAGATATAAAAGAACAATTGGCTTATCAGGCTAAAAACATAGATTACAGCCCCGAAATGGGTAAAAAGGTAGGAAAGCATCCGGGTGCGCATTACTACACCATTGGGCAGCGCAAAGGCCTTAATGTGGGCGGTACAAAAGAGCCGCTGTTTATTATTGCTACCAATGTAACAACAAATACCATTTACACCGGCCAGGGGCACAACCACCCGGGCTTGTTCCGTAAGGCGCTGTACATACAGGAAAACGAAATACACTGGGTGCGCCAGGATCTTGCCCTTAAAAATGGCGAGACTATGGATGTTATGGTACGCATACGCTACCGTCAGCCGCTACAAAAAGCCACACTTCATAAATTTGACGATGGCATGTACATAGCTTTTGATGAACCCCAAAGCGCAATCACCGAAGGACAGTTTGCCGCATGGCACATTGGCGATGAACTTATTGGCAGCGGGGTGATATCATAAAGATGAAAAACTTACTATACATACTATTTATTTTATTGTGCGGCATTGCAAATGCCCAAAGAACAAGTATCCCTGATACATGGCATAATGAAAACCCTAAATTTGATAATCAAGGTGAACAGGAAGACTACTGGGCTTACAAACTTTTCCGTGATGGTTATAAACCACAAGAATATGATAAATATTCTCAGCCCATAGCTGTGAAAGATAATGTTGTAAAATTTGGGAATACTACATATTACATAGATTGTAGTCCCCAACTTTTAACCATATTTTCAGCAGGAATTTTGCATCCTGAAATTATTGGCACAACCTGGATAAAAATAGAAAATCTTGAAGAACTCGAATTTTTAAGTACACCGCAGATAAAACGCTATCGTTTTTGGTTATGGCGAGAAAATTTTATGAATCCACAGGTGTATCTATTTGAGCTTCAAAACTCATCTGCTACTGAAAACACCTCAACCGAAGATTTCATTAAAGGTTCAAAACTTACTTTTGTAAAAGACGGCTGGATAATAATATAAAATGCTGTACAACCTCCACACCCACTCCGCTACAAACAACCCGGCCATTTTTGAGGTGGTAAACCGTTACCCTTATGAAGCCGTGGATGTACCCCAATACTCTACCGGCATACACCCGTGGCTTATAGATATTGATAACCTTAATGAGCATCTTGCCATTATAGAAATGCGCCTGCAAGACGCTAATTGCCTTGCGTTAGGCGAATGCGGATTAGATAAGCGCATCGATATCCCGCTCGATATTCAGGTAAATGTGTTCGAAAAACAGCTTTTATTGGCAAAAAAACATAAAAAGCCCGTAATTTTGCACCTTGTTGCCGCTTTTCAGGAACTGATTGAAGTTAAAAACCGCCTGCAGCCCAATATACCTATGATAGTGCACGGCTTCAGTAAAAATGCACAGGTGGCTAAGCAATTGCTGGACAACGGTTTTTACCTGAGCTTTGGCAAATACCTGTTGCGCAACCCCGAATTAAGTGAAGTATTTGCCAGCGTGCCAAATGACCGCTTTTTCCTCGAGACCGATACCATTGAGGAAGGTCTTGAAGAAGTGTATAAAAAGGCTGCCCTGGCACGAAATATAAATATTGACGCGCTTACAGAAATAGTAAGCACTAATTTTAAAACTGTTTTTAGTAATGGCTGAATGGACAGAACGCGCCGAACTTTTATTTAAAAAAGAAGGCTTAGAGAAATTAAAAAATTCGCATGTAATGGTGGTAGGCCTTGGGGGCGTAGGCTCTTTTGCGGCAGAATTTATTGCCCGTGCAGGTGTGGGTACCATGACCATTGTAGATGGCGATGTGGTAGATATCACCAACATAAACCGCCAGATGCCGGCGCTTCACAGCACCGTGGGCCAGCCAAAAGTAACCATTGTAGGAGACAGACTTATGGATATTAACCCAAAGCTTAACCTCATCCGTATACAGGAGTTTTTATCACCTGAAAGGGCTTATGAGCTGGTTACCAGTGAGTATGATTATGTACTGGATTGCATAGACAGTATAACGCCCAAGCTTAACCTTATCCTTTCGGCACGCCGCAAAAAGGTAAAGATCATCAGCAATATGGGTGCAGGCGGCAAGTATGAAGCCAGCAAAGTGCGCGTGGGTGATATTAGTAAAACCGATGTATGCCCACTGGCAAAAACCATACGCAAGCGCCTGCGTAAAGAAGGCGTTACAAAAGGTGTAAAAGCAGTATATTCTGTAGAAACACCCGATGAAACCAGCCTGAAAATGACAGATGGCAGCAACTTTAAAAAATCATTCTTCGGTACTAATAGCTGGATGCCTGCCCTGTTTGGCCTGCATGCCGCCGAAACTGTTATAAAACATCTTATAGGTAAATAAAAAATGCGGCTCAGGCCGCATTTTTTGTTTTGTATTACATATTCTGGGTATAATAATTATAGTCTTTTAAAACGGTGTCTACAAAGGCCAGGCTGTTTTTACTAACCGATTTTATACCCGTAACCGTCTCTATCTTAGTTTGCAGTTTGTCTACCGTAGCAAAATCGGCCATCTGATAACTGCTGTCAAAGGTTTCTTTAATAATGCGCACATCGTTATCGGTAAGCTTTATTACAAGCGGGTATACCGGCACATAATCTAACGCTACCTCGCGCAATATGGTATGGTTAATGGTAATGTCATTCTTAAGCGAAATGATGCCAGTACCGGCCGCTAAATCGCCCAGGCGTTGCGTTTTTTTAGTAGATATCAATGCTATAAAGCCTATTATCACAAAAAAATACCATATTTCAATAGGCCTGAAAATCCACCTAATCAGGTAGTCGCCAAAGCCTGCGCCATAGCCATCCAGCTTAATTACTTTAATTTTTAGTACTTTTTTACCCACTGTTTGGCCATCTAAAAGGCTTTCCTGCACCAGGCTGTAAAACATTACCGGTAAATACAATAATCCATAAATAGCCGCCATAGACCAGCGGTCCATGCTGCGTATAACATCGTCTAATCCGGATTGCCCCAGTATTACATTAAAAACCACCACAGTGTAGGCTATTTTTATAACCAGGTCGAGCAGCGCAGCCAAAAATCGTTCTCCTACAGATGCCGTATTAAAATTAATATTAACATTTTGCGTAGTGGTTATTGATAGTTGTGACATATTTTATATTTTAGCTTTTATATGAGAGAAGTAGCGTTTATAAAACAAAATAAAGAAAAATGGCTTGAATTTGAGCAGGCTATTTTCGGTAAAGCTAAAAAAAATCCTGATGAATTGGCAAGTTTGTACATTCATTTGGTTAATGACCTTTCATATGCACAAACCTACTACCCTAAAAGCAAGGCCGTTATCTACTTAAATCATCTTGCTGCAATAACGTATCAAAAAATATATAAAACAAAGCGAGAGGAAACCAACCGCCTTGTACATTTTTATAAAACCGATGTCCCGCTGATTATTTACCGCAACAGGCGCTATGTTTTGTACGCTTTTTTACTGTTTTTTGCCTTTGTGGCGCTCGGTGTGCTCTCTGCCAGCAAAGACGACACCTTTGTAAGGCTCATTTTAGGCGACAGTTATGTAAATTCTACCCTCGAAAATATTAAAGATGGCAACCCCATGGCTGTATATAAAGGCGGCAGTAACTGGGGCAGCGCCATAGGCATTACCTTAAATA
>JAZKDS010000437.1:7743-14206 GCA_040387455.1 Bacteroidota bacterium | reverse complement strand
TGTTACAATAGCCGACTGCCCCGGCCTGCGCCTCTCAAGCTCCTGCTGAATGGCATCAAGATCAAGGGTTATGCCCGGCGGGCAACCATCTAAAACGCCGCCTATTGCTGCGCCATGCGATTCGCCAAAGGTTGTAAGCCTAAAAATTGTGCCGTATGTATTGCCTGCCATGATTATGATTTTTAACAAATGTAAGGCTTCTGCTTTATTATAAAAACAAAATTATAAGGTGCGAAATTTAATATTGGCTACTAATAATAAACTTTTTAGTAACCCTGCCTTAAAATCAGGATTATATGCATGGTTGTAATTTGCAAGAAACCATTCTGATGAAAAAAATGATTGTTGATGTGGTAGTACTGTCTGATGTACACCTTGGCACCTACGGTTGCCATGCTAAAGAGCTGCTTGCTTACCTAAGCACTATTAAGCCTAAAACCCTGATACTAAACGGAGATATTATAGATATCTGGCAGTTCAGGAAATCATACTTCCCTAAATCTCATATGAAGGTAGTTAAAAAACTGCTTGATTTTGCAGCAAAAGGCACAACGGTTTATTATATAACCGGTAACCATGACGAAATGCTGCGCAAATTTTGCGACACTACAATGGGCAATTTTTCTATAGTAAATAAGGTGGTACTTGAGCTGGATGGCAAAAAAGCATGGTTTTTTCATGGCGATGTGTTTGACAGTTCTGTGCAGCACGCTAAGTGGATTGCCAAGCTGGGCGGCATAGGATACGATTATCTTATACTCTTAAACAGGCTTATAAACTGGTTTTTAGTTAAAATGGGCAGGGAACCCTATTCCCTATCTAAAAAGATAAAAGCCAGCGTAAAAAAAGCCGTTAAATTTATTACAGATTTTGAGACTACTGCAGCAGACATTGCTATTGAAAATGGCTATGACTATGTAGTTTGTGGCCACATACATGAACCCAAGCATGAAGTAAAAGAAAACAAAAAAGGTAGTGTTACTTACCTTAATTCCGGCGACTGGATAGAGAACCTTACAGCACTTGAATACAATAAAAAGAAGTGGAAACTGTACCAGTATACTAATGAAATACATGTTAACTCTGAAGATGATCTAAATGAGCCCGATACCCCGTTGAGCCCTCAGCTCGTAGCGGCGCTTATTTTTAATAAAAATTAATACGGCTTTAATAATGTTGGCTATATTAGCAAAAACTTAAACATAGCCAACATATTATGAAAAAATCTATTTGCTTACTGCTGTTTGCAGGCCTTTTTGCAGTATCATGTTCCAGCGATGATAGTGGCGATACTGGTGCTTCAGGCAACACGTACCTGCCTCTTAATACAGGTAATTTCTGGGTTTATGATGTAGAAAATGAAACCTCGCAAACAAACGGCCGCGACTCATTGTATATTGCTAACGATACCCTTATTGGAAGCACTACATACAAAAAGTTTAAAACCGAAAGCCTGGCAAACGGATTCTTTTCCGGAGCACTAAGTGGTAACGGTGTGCGCCAAATTGGCACCAGGCTACAGCTTACAGGCAGCACCGGATTCTCATTTTCTGAAGAATTTCCGGTAGCTTTAAGCGTTTCAAACTTTATCTTTTTTGATTCTGAGGCGCCTTCTGGTACTCAGTTAGGCATTACAACAGGCAGTTTTAGTCAGGCGACAGAAGACGGCTATACCCTTAGTTTTGACTATACTCTTGCAGCAGTGGCAGGTGCAAATAGTGCAAGCTACACAGTACCTGGCGGCCCATCATACACTAATGTAAAAGCTGCACAACTCAACCTGACACTTAAAATTACTGCCATGTTTGATTTTAACGGAATATCAATTCCTGTTGAAGTATTGCCACAACAACAGGTACTTGCATCTACGCAGTATTATGCACAAAACATCGGAGCTGTATATGTGGATACAAACATTGAGTACCATCTTGCCGATCAACTTTCAACCTTTAATATAACTCTTCCTATCCCATCATCGGGCTCTGAGCACCAGGAAGAAGTGTTAGATACTTACAATGTAAATTAGTTTTAACATAATGATAACTGTTAAAGCTTTAACATAATGGTATTCCTACAAAAAAGAGGTTTATACATTTGCTGAAGAAAACAACTAATTGATCATTATGAAAAAACTACTTTTATCAGCTGTTGTGCTATTAGGTTTAGCATTCAGCGCACAAGCACAGGACGGAAGAAGAAATGCACTGGGTTTACGCCTTGGCGATAACGACGGCTTTGGTGGAGAAGTTTCTTACCAAAGAAGCTTTTCAAACGACAACAGGCTTGAGCTTGACTTAGGATGGAGAAACTCTAACGACTATGATGCCTTTAAACTGGCTGCTTTGTACCAATGGGTTTGGAACATTGAAGGTGGTTTTAACTGGTATGCTGGTGTAGGTGGTGGTATAGGCTCTTGGAGCTACGATTATAATGGCCCGGGTCCTGGCGATTTTAAAGATGATGGTACATTTTTATTTGCTGCCGGTGATATAGGTATTGAGTATAACTTTGATATACCCCTACAATTAGCATTAGACTTTAGGCCGGAGCTTTACTTTAACGATGATTACCGTGGTGACAATTTTGGCCCGGATATCGCACTTGCGATAAGGTTCAAATTCTAATACATACTTGCTAACCCGCAACACAACATTTAAAAAGCCGCTAATTAATTTTAGCGGCTTTTTCTTTTTATAATGAGTCGTTAAGCAGTACTTCTACCGTTACTAAATTTCCGTAAATACCAAAAATGTAAGCATTTACCGGTTTTCTGCCTAATTGATCATAAGTAACACTATCCTTATAATTGCCTAAATAATCTGTTGGTACACCATTTTCCTTAGTATAAACATTAATCATTCCCGATTCATCATCCTGCGTTAAGGCAACTTCCTGCCCTTTAAACAGCCTAAGTGCCTTAATACGCTCTTCATCAATAGTTAAATCAGCTGTAACTAAAACACCTTTAGCTTTAGCTTTTGCAATACGGCTAAATATAAAAGCGCCCAATGACACAAGTAGTAAAATAGTGGAGATTTTCATGCAATAAATAATGTTTTATGTTGATTATGAGGTATAATAGCTACAATACAAGTATAATGCTTTTTATTTTATGAAATCATAGCACATAAGCAAGGCTTACATTTAGTCTATTCGCAACGATTGCAAACTATTTATCATTATTTTTTAAGATAATATTTTTATATGACCATAAAATCATTAAATTCGCAACAACAAACAATACAAAACCTGATTTTTAAAGATATGAACAAAAGAGTAGCAATAGTATCTGCCGTGCGCACGCCCATAGGCAGTTTTATGGGAGGTCTATCAACCGTAACAGCCCCACAGCTGGGCGCAGCAGCCATTAAAGGCGCTTTAGAAAAAATAAACCTTAAGCCGGAACTTGTAGATGAAGTCCTTATGGGCAACGTAGTGCAGGCTGGTGTAGGCCAGGCTCCGGCCAGGCAGGCATCAAGGCTTGCAGGGCTTCCTGACAGCGTTATAGCAACCACTGTTAACAAAGTATGCGCCAGCGGTATGAAAGCCGTTACACAGGCTGCACAGGCTATTATGAGCGGCGATGCCGAGATTGTTGTAGCTGGCGGTATGGAAAACATGAGCCTGATACCACATTATGTACACATGCGCAACGGCTATAAATTTGGCCCTGCAACAATGTTAGATGGCCTTCAGCGCGATGGCCTTAGCGATGCTTATGACAACAACGCTATGGGTGTTTTTGCCGATGCATGCGCTACTGAATATAAAATTACCCGCCAAGAGCAGGATGCATTTGCTATAGCCTCTTACCAGCGCTCTGCTGCGGCATGGGATGCAGGAAAATTTGATAACGAGGTGGTTCCTGTTGCAGTACCACAGCGCAAAGGCGACCCGATAATGGTTACTAAAGACGAAGAATATACTAACGTAAAGCTTGATAAAATACCGGCACTAAATGCTGTATTTACTAAAGATGGTACGGTTACAGCAGCTAACGCTTCTACCATTAATGATGGTGCTGCGGCACTGGTATTAATGAGCGAAGAAAAAGCTAAAGAGCTTGGCCTTACCCCTCTTGCCTTTATTAAAAGCTATGCCGATGCAGAGCAGGAGCCTAAATGGTTTACTACATCTCCGGCTAAGGCATTGCCTAAAGCCCTTGACAAAGCAGGCCTAACTAAAGATGATATCGACTTTTTTGAGTTTAACGAAGCATTTTCTGTAGTAGGTCTTGCCAACACTAAAATACTGGGCCTTAACCCTGAAAAAGTAAATGTTAACGGTGGTGCAGTATCTCTGGGTCACCCGCTGGGCTGTTCAGGTGCCAGGATTATCGTTACGCTAATCAACGTGTTACAACAAAACAACGCTAAAACCGGTGCTGCTGCTATATGCAATGGTGGTGGTGGTGCTTCGGCTATTGTTATAGAAATGGCTTAAATATTGGTTATTCATCATAACGCTGCTTCAGATTTAACTACTATATTTGTAGTTCTGCTGAAGCAGCGTTTTTTTATGCTTCATAATCAATAAAAAATATAAAATACTCAATATTAAATGTTCGGTATCTGCCACTTAGCTATTGTGCCCCTACGTTTAGAGCCGTCTGACCGCAGCGAAATGACATCGCAGGTCTTGTTTGGCGACTATTTTACCATTTTAGAGCAAACTACCAACTGGTCGCGCATTGAGCTGGCTTTTGACGGGTATAACGGCTGGATAGACAACAAACAATTCCGCATCATCAGCGAAAGCGAATACACAGTTCTTAAAACCGCCCCCAGCATACTTAACGGCGACCTGATAGAATACATCACCACCCCCGATAACCTATTAACTACTATACCTTTAGGTGCAGATATTACTTTTTTAGGCAACCCTGCACTCAATACCGAAAACTTTGTTTTTGAAGGACTTAGGGCAACCGGCGTTACTAATAAGCAACAACTGCTGCAAACCGCCTTTATGTACCTCAATACCCCATATTTATGGGGCGGAAAAACACCCTTTGGTATAGATTGCAGTGGCATGGTGCAAATGGTATACAAGCTAAACGGCTATCACATGTTACGTGATGCATCTCAGCAAGCTACTATAGGCGAAGCACTTAGCTTTATTGAAGAAAGTGAACCGGGCGACCTGGCCTTTTTTGATAATGAAGAAGGACGCATTGTTCATGTGGGTATTATTATGGAAGACAACCACATCATCCATGCCCATGGCAAGGTGCGCATAGACAGGCTCGATCATCTGGGTATTTATAATGTAGACACCAACAGGCATACCCATAAACTACGGGTAATCAAGAAGATATTATAGTTATAGCAGGCTTTGGCCTGCTTTTTTATACCTTTTGCACAATTATTGCGTTAACTCCTTAAAACATTTGCTATGAAAAAGTTACTGATTATACTCTTTATTGGCCTTCTATTTGGCTGTAATTCAGATGATAACAACGCACCTCAATATGACACATCGGTTGCTGTAACGCTAAACGATGTTGCTTATGGTGCTGATCCACAACAAACTATGGACGTTTACCTCCCTGCCGGAAGAACCAACGCCACCAAAACAGTAATCCTGATACACGGTGGCGCCTGGATAGCAGGTGATAAGGCCGATTTTGCCGATGTTATACCCGTTATTCAGGCAGAATTTCCTGATTATGCGGTAATTAACATCAACTATAGGCTGGCTACCACAACAAGCCCCGCTTATCCCAAACAAATAGACGACATTGAGCTTGCCATAGAAAAACTTAAGAACGGTGGCTACACAATATCAGATGATTACGCCATGCTTGGTGCCAGCGCCGGTGCTCATTTAGCCATGCTGTATGCTTATAGGTTTGATACCAACCATGAGGTTAAAGCCATAGTTGACATTGTAGGCCCGGCCGATTTTACTGACCCTCAATACCTTGCACATCCCTTATATGCTTTTGCGGCTCAAAACCTAATAGGTACATCTACCCCTACTGCCGCTCAAATTCAGGAAGTTAGCCCTGCGGCTTATATCACCACACAAAGCGCACCTACTATTATGTTTTATGGCGGTGAGGATCCATTAGTACCTGCTACACAGGGACCAAGGCTACGCGATAAGCTAAACCAGTTTGGCGTTTATAATGAGTTTAATTTTTATGCCGATGGCGGACATGGCGATTGGGATGATGCCACCTTTGCCGAGGTGTATACTAATCTAAGTATTTTCCTTCAGGATAAGTTTAATTAAGGGCTAATATTTCACTTTCTGACATGCGTTTTCGCTTAATAAATAAAGCATTTTTTACATCACGATTTGATGTAAAAAATGCTTTTTTGTACTCTTAAAAAATAGTGCCCGGCAGCTTTTTTTGACTTTTAAATAATGGAATGAAAATTTCATTATATTTGGTTGTGCACGAAAAGATAAAAATATCCATCCCTACCCCCTGCCACGAAAACTGGCAGGATATGAA
>JAZKDS010000437.1:6470-7733 GCA_040387455.1 Bacteroidota bacterium | reverse complement strand
TAGATAAGGGAAGGTGTTGCGCTTCGTGCCAAAAAGTTGTGGTAGACCTTACCAATTTATCCGACCGCAAAATATACGCGGCTGTAAAAGCTGGTGGCGTTTGCGCACGTTTAACAACAGCCCATCTTGGTAGTGATCTAATTATCCCTAGAGAAAAGAACAAATATCGAATAGCAGCTAGTGCTGCTGTAATAAGCATACTCACGATTGGAAATAATGCTATTTTCGCGCAAACACCAGTAATAACTGAACAGACAGAAAATAAAACTAACGACATAAATAGTATTTCACTAGATGTCGTAATTCAGGGAGCAGTTACAGGTAGTATAACCAACGAAGGACAGCCTCTTGCAGGTGTAGAAATATACAATAAAGCAGATAATGCAATATCTAAATCTGATATAAATGGCAGCTATTCCATTATGGCAAGTGCCGGAGATACCATCAAGTTTTCATATACGGGCATGAAAATTACTGAAATAGTTGTCGATAAGTTCACAAAAACGTATGATGTCGTTATGGAATCTGAGCCTGAAGAGTGGATTGGAGAAGTTGTGATAGCTAAAAAACGCACCTTCTTTGGGCGTATTTTTCATGGTATTGGTAATATATTTCGTTAATTAAATGAAAAACAAATACTTAAAAACAATTGTATTAACACTTCTTGTAATAGCACTGGGTTCATGCCGCTCTAACAGTTTCCTGCACAAAGATATTACCGCTGCTAATTATCGGCAGATCATTGCATTTAAACATCAAAAAAGCGATACCCTATGGCTTAATAAAAACACCTTAGCAATAAAAGATGAAGATTATTTAGAGGTGGGTCAGATTAAAAATGGTAACCGCAAAGGCAAATGGTATTATTATTTTTACACTACATCGGATAGCCTGTATTGCTACCATATTAAAAACTACCGTAAAAATGATACTATAACCCTGCGCACTGTATTGGTAAACCGTAAATATTGGTAACATCGCATTATTAAAAGATATTGGTTAGATGCACTGACCATTAAAGCAGTTTCATAATTTTGAGATGGTTCCTTACGCCAGCATGCCACTTGAATTTCTTTGCAAACTCTTAAACCAAAAACCTCTGTGTATCGCTGCCCTTCCTCTGAGAAAAGCTGTGGTACAAAACCTATAAAATTCCTATCTTTAAAGCAAATTTTATAAATATCCACAATTTGCTTAACCAAATGAAATCCAAAAACAAACTATTCTCATTACTTGCGGCTGCTGGGCTTTTAGCTTCGTGCG
>JAZKDS010000437.1:0-6460 GCA_040387455.1 Bacteroidota bacterium | reverse complement strand
ATTGTAAAGACAAAAGGTAGCCAGATTATTGAGCCAAACGGCACTGCCATAACCCTGCAGGGCACCAACCTGGGCAACTGGCTGGTACCCGAAGGCTACATGTTCAAAACCGGTAAAGTAAGTTCTCCCACCAAGATTGACGAGCTGTTTAACGAAATGATTGGCCCGGACAGTACTGCCGCCTTTTGGCACAAGTACCTTGATAATTACGTTACGCATGATGATATTAAATACCTTAAGCGCATAGGCTGCAACCACCTGCGCCTGCCGTTTCATTACAAAATGTTTACTAACGATTTGTATATGGGCAAACGCAACAGCGGTTTTGAGTATGTAGACCGCGTTATAAACTGGTGCCGCCAGGAAGGTTTGTATGTGCTGCTGGATATGCATTGCGCACCCGGTGGGCAAACCGGTGATAATATTGATGATAGCAGTGGCTACCCATGGCTGTACTTTAGCAAAACCGCGCAGGACCAGTTGAGCCAGATATGGATGGATATTGCCAAACGTTATGAAAATGAGCCTGTGGTTATTGGCTATGATGTAGTTAATGAGCCGTTTGCACATTATTTTACCAGCGAAATTAAAGACTATAACCACCGACTGTTTTTAGTATATGAGCGCGTTGTGGCCGACATTCGTTCGGTAGATAAAAAACATGCTATCTTTTTGAACGGCTCGGTTTGGGCAGGCGATTTTGGTGTGTTCGAAAAAATACTGGACGATAATATTGTGTACGAATTTCATAAGTATTGGTTTGATGTGAACCAGGAAGCCATACAAAAGTATATTGATTTTCGGGATAAGCATAATGTACCCATATACATAGGCGAAACCGGGGAGAATACTGATGAGTGGATTAAAGATTTTACAGCACTGCTCGATCAGAATAAAGTAAACTGGGCGTACTGGCCATATAAAAAGATGGACAACCTGCGCGGCATCATGAACTTTAAACAACCGGAAAACTACCCGCTTATTATACAATATGCCGATAGCGACCGCAGTTCTTTTGAAAACGTGCGCAAAAATATGCCCGACAGGGTTAAGGTACAACAAGCCCTGAATGGCTTTTTAGAACAATGCCTTTACAAAAACTGTTTCCAGAACAAAGGGTATATTGAAGGGCTGGGACTAAAAGTTGAGTGAGATTGTTAGATGTTATGAGCAATTGAGTGAAGCTATTCCCCTCTTGAGGGGTGCCCGCAGGGCGGGGTGGCTAACATTACTATTTAGACACGAATTTCACAAATTTTCACGAATTTAATTTGTGGAAATTTGTGAAATTTGTGTCGAAACCACAAAAAAAGCCTCCGCATTGCGGAGGCTTTTAAATTTTATAAAATGCTATTATTGCTTCTTTTTAGCTTTCATGGCATTATACTTATCTGTCATTTCAACCGCCTGGTACAGGCTGGTAAGCATGCTTATAACATACTGGTCATCGGCCTTAAGTGCATGGGCTTTTTCATAATACCCGACGGCCGAATGATAGTTGGCGTCTTTTTGCTTTTTAAGCGCTTCATACTTTTTATTATCAGCAGCAGTACTTCCTAAAGCATTCATCTGGTCAGTAAGTTTTTGCTCATCAACCAGCATCAGGTCGCCAAGCCTTACCCATGCATCAAAATGATCAGCTTTAAGTTCGGTTACCTTTTTAAAGTAGCCTTCAGCTTCTTTAGCATCAGTAGCAGTACTTACAATACCCAGGTTATAAAACAGCTCAGGGCTGTTTGGGTTTTTAGCAATAGCCTCGTTTATAAGCTTTTTATATCCTGCAATATCATTTATTTTATAATAGATATTGGCTTCGGCTACGATAAGGCTTATATCATCCGGGTTAAGCTTACGTGCTTTAGCAAGTGCTTCTTTAGCCTTGTCATTTTGGCCAAGTTCTGCATATAAAATACCAATTTTACTGGCAATTTCAGGCTTTTGAGATTTATACTCCTGTATGCTTGGGCTTATATACTGGCCGGTTTTTACAGCAATATCCCTGCTTGCTTCATTAGGAAATGGTTCAACCTCACCACTTTTTTTATCAACAGCTGTAAAAACTTTGCCTTCTCCTGTCCAGCCGGTTTTGTCAAGCTCAATATAATAGTCAAGCGCTTTTTGATAATCGCCACCGTTAAGTGCCGAAACCGCAGCGTTAAAAAGGTTACCCTGCTCTGCCGGTACAAGCTGGTAAGCAGCATAATAATATGCGGCTGCCATTGCAGAACTTTCTTTAGTTTGCTTGTTAGCAATTTCGGTAGCCATATTAACTATCTGGGTTTTTACTTCCGGATAGGTTTCTTCTAATATTTCCTTAGTATATTTTTGTTTGCCTTTTTTTTCAAGCTCAAGTACCTTATCATAATTTTCTTTCATCGAAAAAAATGCGGTTTGAGCTTTAGCAGGATTGGTAAACATTTCAAGAAAAGCATAGCTGCCTTTATAGTAATAAAAGTCTGCTTTCTGGTCATCAGGCGCAGCACTTATTTTTGGTTCGGTCTCATCTAAAAGCCTTTTGTATTCCTGAATATCAGCAGCCACGGGTGGCTTTTGGGCATTCATCGTACTTTCAATTTTACTGTCAAGTTTTTTAAGTGCCTTAAGCTCATCTTTTTGTGCAAACGCACTAATAGACATCATTAGCGCGGCAACAAGTACATATTTAATTTTCATATTTAGTTGCTGTTTAAAATAGTTTATTCGTTTGTTTCTTCTTCACCGGTAAAATCTTCCGGATTAATATCAAGGTCTTCGGCCTCCGTGCCTTCCGGCAAAATAATACCGCTAATACCATTTTCGTCACCCTCTTCAAGTGCTTCAAATACGGCTTCATCTACTGCATCTTCCTCACGCATTACTTTAGTTACTGCCGCAATAGAGTCGTTACCTTTAATGTTTATAAGGCGTACACCCTGTGTAGCGCGGCCCATAACCCTAAGGTCGCTCACGGCCATCCTGATGGTTAAGCCAGATTTGTTGATAATCATAAGGTCATCAGCATCTGTAACACTGTTTATACTTACCAGTGCACCTGTTTTATCTGTAATGCTAAGGGTTTTAACACCTTTACCACCACGGTTGGTAATACGGTAATCGTCAAGGCTTGAACGCTTTCCATAACCGTTTTCGCTCACCACAAGTATCTCGCTGGTCATATCATTTACAGATACCATGCCAATTACTTCATCCTTATCGTCAGCCAGCGTTATACCGCGTACTCCAGATGCGCTACGGCCCATTGGGCGGGTCTTGCCTTCTTCAAATCGAACAAGCTTACCGCTCTTAACCGCTATAAGCACCTGGCTCTCGCCTGTGGTAAGTTTAGCTTCTAATAGCTCGTCATCCTCACGGATGGTTATCGCGTTGATACCGTTAAGGCGCGGACGGCTGTATTGCTCCAGCAAGGTCTTTTTAACAATACCCTGCTTAGTAGCCATAATTACATAGTGGCTGTTAATATAGTCTTCGTTTTTAAGGTCCTGCGTACAGATGAATGCCTTAACCTTGTCGTCATTTTCAATATTTACAAGGTTTTGTATAGCGCGGCCTTTGCTGGTTTTACTGCCTTCCGGAATTTCGTAAACACGCATCCAGAAACATTTACCTTTTTGGGTAAAGAACAGCATGTAGTTGTGGTTTGTAGCCACAAACAGGTGCTCCAGGAAGTCCTGGTCTCTGGTGGCAACGCCTTTTTGGCCTACACCACCCCTGTTTTGTGTTTTATATTCGCTAAGCGGCGTACGCTTAATATAGCCTGCATGAGATATGGTAATAACCACATTTTCATCGGCAATAAGGTCTTCAATGCTCACATCGCCGCCGGCATATTCAATCTGGCTGCGGCGCTCATCGCCATATTTATCCCTTACTTCTATAAGCTCTTCTTTAATAAGCTGCATCCTTAGCTCTTTGCTTTCAAGGAGGGCTTTTAATTCGCCTATTAATTTCATGATTTCGCTGTATTCAGCACGCAGTTTATCCTGCTCCAGGCCGGTAAGCTGCCTAAGCCTCATCTCTACAATGGCGCGCGCCTGAATTTCGCTCAGGTTAAAGCGCTCCATTAATCTGCCACGGGCTTCTTCGCCATCTTTAGAGCTACGGATAATAGCAATAACCTCGTCTATATTATCAGATGCTATAATAAGGCCTTCTAATATGTGTGCACGCTCTTCTGCCTTACGAAGCTCATACTTGGTGCGGCGTACTACCACATCATGCCTGTGCTCCACAAAGTGGTGAATCATGTCTTTAAGGTTCAGCATTTCCGGCCTGCCGTTTACCAGTGCAATGTTATTTACACTAAAAGAAGACTGCAGCTGTGTATACTTATATAGAGTATTAAGTACCACATTAGGCACCGCTTCTCTTTTAAGTATGTACACAATGCGCATACCGTTCCTGTCGCTTTCGTCACGGATGTTGGCAATGCCCTCAATTTTCTTATCGTTAACCATGTCAGCCGTTTTCTTGATCATCTCGGCTTTGTTAACCTGGAAGGGTATCTCGGTAACAATAATACATTCGCGGCCATCTACCTCCTCAAAGTTGGTCTTGGCACGCACCACTACCCTGCCGCGGCCTGTTTTAAAGGCTTCGCGCACGCCCTCATAACCATATATAATACCCCCTGTAGGAAAATCGGGTGCTTTTATATAGTGCATAAGGCCGTCTATATCAATATCGGTATTGTCTATGTAAGCAAGGGTACCATCTACAACCTCTGTAAGGTTATGTGGCGGCATGTTTGTAGCCATACCCACGGCAATACCGCTGGCACCATTTATAAGCAGGTTAGGCACACGTGTGGGCATAACCGTAGGCTCTTGCAGGGTGTCGTCAAAGTTTAATTGAAAATCAACGGTTTCTTTGTCAAGGTCGCTCATAATATCTTCAGATATTTTTCTAAGCCTTGCCTCAGTATATCGCATTGCTGCGGGGCTGTCGCCGTCTACCGACCCAAAGTTACCCTGTCCGTCTACAAGCATGTAACGCAAGCTCCATTCCTGGGCCATACGCACCATGGCATCGTATACCGATGAGTCACCATGCGGGTGAAACTTACCCAAAACCTCACCTACAATCCTTGCGGATTTTTTGTGGGCCCTGTTGCTCATTACGCCCAACTCATACATTCCGTAAAGTACCCTTCTATGCACGGGTTTCAAGCCATCCCTAACATCCGGAAGCGCCCTGGACACTATTACCGACATGGAGTAGTCGATATAGGCACTCTTCATTTGGTCTTCTATGTTAATGGGAATTAACTTTTCTCCTTCTGCCATAAGTAGTTATATTAAAATTTATAGATTTTTTATAGTTATTACAAAACGTGCCAATATACGCAAATTTATTACGATTTTTAGTGATTGAGGCGAGATTTTTAAAGCTTTTATTAACAGGAAATTGCCTTGTATTAGTTAATAAAGAATTACTAAAAGGCTTTTATTTCTCGCATTTTTTTCGTCATTTAGCATGACAGTACGCTACAGGTATGGTTTTTGTAAAATGTTACATAAATAATTACATTTACAATAGTATAGAAAGGGATTTATATATGGATGATAATTTTTCACCAAGGGTCAAAGATGTTATAACCTACAGCAAGGAAGAAGCCCTGCGGTTAGGCCATGACTTCATTGGCACAGAGCACCTAATGTTAGGCATATTGCGGGATGGTAATGGTAAAGCCATAAACATCCTTAACAGCATACAGGTAGACCTTGAGCATTTGCGCAAAAAGGTAGAGATTTTAAGCCCTGCAAACCCAAGTGCCGAGCGTAATAATGAAAAGAAAAACCTTCATTTAACACGCCAGGCCGAAAGGGCACTCAGGACTACCTTCCTTGAAGCTAAAGTGTTTCAAAGTACATCGATAAGCACAGCACACCTGCTGCTGTGTATTTTGCGCAATGAGAACGACCCAACAACAAAGTTGCTCAACAAGCTAAAAATTGATTACGAAACAGTTAAAGAACAATTCATCAGCATGACATCAAACGAAGACGACTTTATGGAAAACCTGCCAAAAGCGGAATCCTATAACGACGATCCCGGACAGGATGACAGTTTAAGAGGCGAAAGCAACTTCAGCAACCCTGCATCGGGCAATAAGGCCAATAAAAAATCTAAAACCCCGGTACTTGATAATTTTGGCCGAGACCTTACAGAACTTGCCGAAGAAGGCAAGCTTGACCCTGTAGTAGGCCGCGAAAAAGAAATTGAGCGCGTGAGCCAGATTTTGAGCCGACGCAAAAAAAACAACCCGTTACTTATAGGTGAGCCGGGTGTGGGTAAATCGGCCATTGCTGAGGGCCTTGCACTGCGCATTATCCAGAAAAAAGTATCGCGCATATTGTTTAACAAACGTGTGGTAACGCTAGACCTTGCCAGCCTTGTGGCCGGTACAAAATACCGTGGCCAGTTTGAAGAGCGTATGAAAGCCGTTATGAACGAGCTTGAA
>JAZKDS010000436.1:2628-5377 GCA_040387455.1 Bacteroidota bacterium | reverse complement strand
ATGTAGTAGCACTTCCGTTTAATAATAAGGCCTGGAATACAGGTAACCCAAGTATTAGCAAAGATGGGAAATGGCTGTATTTTTCATCGGACAGGAAAGGCTCTGTAGGCGCTTCAGACATCTGGAAAGTAGAGGTAAAAGGGGGTAACAGCTATGGCGAACCCGTTAATCTTGGGCCTAAAGTAAATACTAAAGGCCGCGAGAGTTTTCCTTATATAACGGATGATAACAGGCTTTTCTTTTCGAGCGACGGGCACAAAGGCCTTGGCGCACTTGATATTTTTTATGTAGACCTTGAGCGCAACGGCGATGCCGTAAACGTAGGGATGCCTATAAACTCTGCACAGGATGATTTTTCATTCAGCTTTAACGTGCAAAAAAACGTAGGCTTTTTCAGCAGCAACAAGTCAGGCAAAAATGGCGACAAGATGGGCGTAGACAATATGTATATGGCCATACCAGTTTGTGGTGTAGATGCTTATGTTTTTGTAAAAGACAAAAAAACAGGCAAAGTGCTAAAAGGTGCACAGGTAGCCATACTTGATGAGAAAAACAATGTAATTGAAACAAAAATCACTGATGATAAAGGAGCACTAACCTATAATGTAGACTGTAACCGAAACTATTCTTTACTGGCAAGTGCCGATGGTTATGAGAAGAGTAACTTTGCGCTGCCATCTAAAAACGGGGGTTCGGTAGATATAAATGCCGAACTTCAGCCAATAGAAAGCATTATTGTTGATGGTAAAATTGTGCTTAAAGATATTTACTTTGACTTTGATAAAAGCAATATAACCGAAAAAGCAGCTTATGAGCTTGATAAACTGGTACAGGTAATGAAAACCTACCCTAATGCTGTTATTATGGTTAAAGCCCATACCGATACTAAAGGTAGTGCAGAATATAACATGAGGCTTAGTAACGAGCGTGCGGTATCTGCGGTGCAGTATGTACTGAGCAATGGCATTGCTAAAGAGCGCATAAGCGGCCAGGGCTATGGCAAAAGCGAACCACGCATAAAGTGTGAGCCGTGTACTGCCGAGCAGGATGCCGAAAACCGCAGGATAGAATTTATTGTGGTAAAAGGTATTTAAACCACTCCTATTATATATACAGGCCTCCGCAATAGCGGGGGCTTTTGTATTTAACTAACAATCAAACCCCTACAGAAGACACCTTAATGCGGTATATCTTAAATTTCAATTAGCCTTTTAAGAGTGCGTTATTCTAACAACCGTTTGCGCCACTACAAAGTCCCGAAAATGGATGAACCACAACATGAACAGGCCTTAATAAACCCCCATAAAAACCTGGGGCTACCGGTTTAAAAAGCGCAGATGCCTAACGTAGCGGGATTTTTTTTACTTTTACCCCATGGATAAGGGGCATAAAACCTATACGGTAGACGAAGCAAAACGCAAACTGGAGCACTATTGTGCTTACCAGGACCGCTATCATGATGAGGCCCTTCAAAAACTGCGCAGCCTGGGCATGATTCCGCAGGCCATTGATGTTATAATGGGACACCTTATAGAGCATAACTTTTTAAATGAGGAACGCTTTGCACGCAGTTTTGCGCGCGGAAAATTCAGGATTAAGCGCTGGGGCCGCCGGCGTATTGTGCAGGAGCTTAAATTTAGGGGCATAACCAAGTATAATATTGATGCCGCCCTTAAAGAAATTCCTGACGCCGAGTACTACGAAGCCTTTCATTTACTCGCCGAGAAGCAATGGGAAGCTGTACATGAGGGGAACCTTTTGAAAAAAAAGAAAAAAATATCCGATTACCTTTTACGAAAAGGCTTCGAAACCAGCTTAGTCGCTGAAAAAATCGCAGATTTATCTACTTTTTAATTATATTCATTGAACATCTCTTATTTCATAAAAATTTGTTAAATTGCTCCTGTTTTCACGCTTTCACATAAAAATTAAATGAAAGGGTACAATGCTCAGGAAAATTCACCTCATCTTACTATTTGCTACGGCAATAAGCTTTGGACAAAAATCAGGATATGATTTTACAAAAGCCGAAAAAGAAACCCGGAAACTTATATCTTCTTCGCCGGATAAGGCTCTTGTGCTCATTAAAGAGATGCTGTCGCAGCCTAAAATGCACGACTCGCTTTATGGCAAGGCCTACAACCTGTATGGTATGTATTATGGCATAACGGGTAAACCCGATTCGCTAATAAAATACACCATTAAAGCTTTAAGCTATTTAGATAAATATCCAAAACTAAAGGCCAAGGCCCTTATGAACCTCTCAATAGGTTACCGCAACAAATCTGACTATGCTCTAGCTATAAGCACGCTTAATGAGGCACTGAGCCTTCATAATGCAAATAAAGACCAGGTGGGTATTGCTACCGCCTATGGCGAACTGGCCTCTAACTACAGCTATATGCAGGATTATAAAACAGCTGTAAACTACCTTATTAAGGCGATTGCCATTTTAAAAAAGCAAAAAAACACCGATAAGTTGGTGGCCATAAAGCAAAAACTGGCTAATACTTATATGGCTATGGGCAATTATAAATTTGCCATAGACCTTAACCGTAATTGTGCTTTAGCTTTTAAGCAAGCAGGTGATTTAAATAATTATTACCTTACCCTTATAAACTTAGGCGAATCGCTTACAAACACAGGCGGTTATGCTGAATCTCAACAGGTATTAACCGAAGCACTTGCCGGCCTAAAAACATATGGCGACAAAGAGCTTATAGGCATTGCCCAGGCCCAGCTGGGTGCA
>JAZKDS010000436.1:0-2618 GCA_040387455.1 Bacteroidota bacterium | reverse complement strand
AGGGCCAGGACGCCGAGGCTATTACTTTTTACAAACAATCTATAGAAAACCTTACTGCGGCAAAATCCGGATGGATAACCGGTATTGCCGGCCAGTACATTGAGGTGCTTACAAGAACAAAAGATTATCCGCAGGCTCTTGAGGTTATTAAAAATGTAACCGCACTTAAGCTATACAATAAAGCCAACCCACAAAGCAGGCTCGATTTTAAAAATGCCCAGGCGGCGGCCTATAGCGCATCGGGCGATGCTGACGGAGCTGTGATAGCTTATAAGCAAGCACTGGCACTTATGGATACCATTAATGCAACAAGAGAAATTGTAGCGCTACAGGAAGTTCAGGCTAAATACCAAACCGAAATTCAGCGCGAAAAAAACCTAAGGCTTTCAGCAAACAATAAATTCTTGAAACAGGATATTGAGGTTGCAAAAATCAGGATGTGGGTGTATATAATATCCGGAATTGTCATTATTTTTATTATATTGCTAATATTAAGAGGTTATTTATTAAAAAATAAAATTCAGCAGGAAGAGCTTAAAACCATTGAGGCAGAAAAAAACCTGATACAACAGCAACATCTGCACGAACAGGAGCTTATTAATGCACAGAAAGAAATTATAGAAGAAAAGCAACGCGAGTTAACCTCTACTACTTTGCGCATGGCTAATTATCAGGATAATATTAACGAACTGATTTTAAAATGCGACAACCAGGCTATAACAAAAGTAAGCGATGCCAAAAAAGAGCTTTTGCACCTTGTAAAACAACAGGATTACTGGAAACAGTTTGAAACCCGTTTTAACAGCCTGCACCCTGAGTTTGGAATTACGCTTAACACCCGCTTTAGTAAGCTTACAAAAAATGATATAGAGTTTTGCTCGTTGTTAAAGCTTAACCTTAGTAATAAAGAAATAGCATCGTTACTGCAAATATCTCACGAAAGTGTGATTACAAAAAAATACCGCATTAAAAAGAAAATGGAAATTAATGATGATGAGGCATTTGAACACCTTTTAATGGAAATATAATATGGCAAGATTATACCTTTTTATGGTTCTGTTGCTGCCTTTTATAAGCACAGGGCAGGATAAGCCTTTTAACTACAGGGAGTTTGAAGGCCGCATAAAAAAATACATAAACTCTAACCCTGACAGTACCCTGGCTATTTTAAATGAGGCCATGGAGTACTAAAACCTTAATGACACCATTAAGGGCAACCTTTATAATATAAAAGGTATATATTTTGGGTCTATTGGCAATGCCGACTCTGCCATGTATTACTACAAGCGGTCTATATATACATTTAGGGATTATCCTAAAATGAAAACCCGCCCTTTAATGAATATTGCAACCATATACCGCAATAAGGGGCAGTATGACCAGTCTTTTAGCGTTCTTAATGAAGCACTGGATATAGCTATTAAATATAACCACAAACCGCATCAGGCTAATATTTATAGTAACATGTCTACAAACTACCAGTCTTTAGAACAGTATGACAAGGCTATTGAGTATGGGCTTAAAGCCATAGCCCTCCAAAAAGAAAAAGATCCGGGGGGGCAGCTGCCTGCCACGCTGCAACGTGTTGCCAATACGTATATGAAAATGCGCAACTTTGATTTTGCGCGCGATTTGTATATTGAGTGCCTGCAAATGTTTAAAAAACAGGGCGACAATATTAACTACTCTCTTACGCTTATTAATTATGCCGAGTGCATTACCCATTTAAAAGATTATAAAACGGCTATGAAATCGCTGGATGAGGCTATTGTAACCTTTAAAAAGGTAAAAAACACTGATCACCTTTCTGTAGCATATTCTAAAGTGGCAAATATTGCGGCACGTCAAAAAAACTACAAAAAAGCAACTGATAACTATGAACTTGCCCTGGGCATTATGCGCAGTTCTAACTCTATAAACGTTACAATAATAAGTGCAGAGTATATAGAAATGCTTAATAAAACAAAGCAGTATGCCAAAGCGCTGGAGGTTGCCGAAATAACAAAAAAAATACCAGTTTATAAGAATGCATCGGCAGCAGATAAAATGAGGCTTGATATTGCCGCTGCCGAAAGCTATGGCAAAACCAACAATGATTCAAAAGCGATAGAAACGCTGAAAGAAGCCCTAAAGGTAAAAGATTCGCTTATCCGGGTTAATAATGATGAGAGCACGCATGATATACAGGCTAAATTTCAGAATGAGATGCAGCGCGAAAAAAATATGGCTTTGGCCGCAAACAATAAGCTGCTGCAATTAGACGCCTCTAAGCACAACACTACTGTATTAATATATATATGTGCTGTGATAAGTATAATAGTGCTTATTTTGCTTGTAGTACGCGCTTACTGGTTAAAAAACGACCTTCAGAAGGAGCAGCTTAAAACTGCCGAGGCCGATGTGGCCCTGCTGCACACCAAACATTTGCATGAACAGGAGCTTACCAACACCCAACGCGAAATAATTGAAGAGAAACAGCGCGAGCTTACCAGCACTACCCTAAGGATGGCAAACTACCAGGATAGTGTGAATGATGTGATACAAAAATGCGAGAGTAATGGCATTACAAAAATTCCTGAACTAAAAAAGGAACTGACATTACTAATAAAACAGCAGGA
>JAZKDS010000435.1:13164-25071 GCA_040387455.1 Bacteroidota bacterium | reverse complement strand
AAGTTTTGCTGAAGGTTAAGGTTTTTAAGAATAGGCATTTGCATGCGGTAACCCTTAATATCAAAATCTATGGCATATATCTCCCAGGTTTCTTCAATAATATAAATGTAGCCTTCAAATACGGGCTCTTTATCGCGCTTGGCAATAACCTTAATTTTATTGATAAGGAATTTATTATCGTCTTCAAAACTGCCTTCCAGCTTAAACTTGTAGTACCCAAAAGAGCCCTTTGCCAGCGGCGATACCATTTTTACAGGATCAAAATCTAAGTAATCTTCATAAAAATTATAAAAGGTGCCGTGCGCGGTGTTGTAGCTAAAGCCGTTGTTATCGCCACTAATTTTATCGGCAATAATACGTTCTTTAAGGTTGTTGGGCTGCTCAAAAGTAAGGTGGCTCACGGTTTCGCTCAGGTAAACAATACCGCTGCCGGTACTGTCGAGTACCCCATCAACATCTATCTTTTGCCCCATAATGCTTTTAGGAGCATTTTTTACCCTAAAGATGCCCTTGCTGTAAAAGTCGGCTTCAAATTTACCGGCTTTTTCGCTGTTTTCTTTACGGTGGGCAATGGCCTGGCGCATAATGGCATAAGCCGGGTCTTCGCCCTTACCCTCAATTACCAGCTCTTCTATCTTATAGCTTTCGTCTTCCAGCGCTACGTTTAGCACGTGTGGAAACGACGCTATGTTTACCGGTATTTTTTTTGTTTTGTAACCTATGGACTGAAATACCAGCGTGTAGTTGCCGGTTTGTTTGAGCGGAAGCTCATAAATGCCTTCTTCGTTTGCTGTGGTTCCGGTATAGGTGTTTTCTATAACCACGCTAACAAATGGAATAGGGGTGCCATTAGTTTCGGTTATTTTTCCTTTTACCTGGCTATAGCCTGCCAGCCCGGCTAAAAATAGTAGTAAGGTGAGTAATTTGTGCATTGGTTTTGTTAAGTTGATTTGGTTAATTGTTGGTTTGGTTAATGGAAGCTGCTACCTGCCATTCTGAACACTGATTACTGTTTAGACGCTTTATTATTTAAAATGGTTGCATGGTGTGTAAAATTATTGGTTGTGGTTATAACGCATAGTGTTATGTTTTCTTACAAAACAGGCTGCTATTTTTGGGCTAAAGTAGTAATTGGGTAAAAAAATATAACACGGCAGCCCAAAAAAGATAGGGGTTTGCTGTATTTTTGCGAAATCAAAATATAAAGAGGTACGTTATTGCCTAAAACCAATTTTTACACGTTTATATGGAACAACAGCACAACAAGCCGGCACAAACCGCAGGATTAAAAACTACGCTTACCGGCATTGTGGTAAGCAGTGTGCTGGCTGTTATTAAGGCATTGGGCGGTATTTTTGGCAACAGCTATGCCCTTATTGCCGATGCCATAGAAAGTACTACCGATATTGTTACCAGTGGCCTGCTGTATGTGGGTATTAAATGGTCTTTAAAACCCGCAGATGAAAAACACCCGTATGGGCATGGCAAGGCCGAGGCCCTTATTGCCCTGGGTATTGCCCTGGCCTTGTGTGGCGCAGCGGTGGTTATTGCCGTAGAGAGCATACACAACATACGCACCCCACATGCATCGCCTAAGGCATGGACGCTTATTATACTGGTGGTGGTAATACTTACTAAAGAATTGCTGTACCGCTATGTGCTTAAAACAGGCGAGGAGCTAAACAGCGGTGCGGTTAAGGCCGATGCTTTTCATCACCGTAGCGATGCCATTACCAGCGCTGCAGCGTTTATAGGCATAACCATAGGCCTTGTGGGCGGCCCCGGCTATGAAGTGGCCGACGACTGGGCTGCGCTGTTAGCCGGCTTTATTATTGTTATTAACGCTTACCTTATTGCCCGCCCTGCCATAGGCGAACTGCTTGACGAAGAACTGGACCCTCAGCTTAATGAGCAGGTTAAAAAACTGGCCGCAGAGGTGCCGGGTGTAGCCTTTATTGAAAAATGCTACATCCGTAAAATGGGGCTTATGAGCCATGCCGATATGCACGTATGGGTAAACAAAGATTTAACCGTAGCACAGGGGCATGATATTGCCCATGCCGTGCAAGACCATATACAGGCTACATATCCGCAATTTGCTTATATTCACATCCACATAGAGCCTACGGGTACTATACATTAACCAAGACACACATATTATTTTTATGCAAGACAAAAGATTTTCTTTAGCCAGCAGGCTTATACACTGGGCCATTGCCTTTACTTTTTTATACCTTCTTTTAACCGTTTTATTGCGTATGGGCTGGATGAACCGCGGCAGTATGAGCGGTATAATTCAAAATGGCCTGGGCGAAGAGGGCGTTACCGTTAATGAAGATGTGGCTACTAAAGTGGCTAAACAGGTGCGCCGCCCTATGTGGAACACCCATATTATTGCAGGCTACGTACTTACAGGCCTTTATGTTATTAGAATGATTATTACTTATATTCAGGGTGCAGGTTTTGCCAGCCCTTTTGCAAAAGGCAGCACGGCGTACCAAAAATTCCGCTCATGGATATATATTTTGTTTTATATTTTTGTGGCAGGGTCGCTCATTACCGGCCTGCTTATTGAGTTTGGCCCCGGTAGTATTCATGAAATAAGCGAAGAGATACACAAATTGTCGCTTTACTACATGGTTACCTTTATTGCCCTGCACCTGGTGGGCGTTGTTATTGCCGATGGTACTAAAGAGCGTGGGATTATAAGTAAAATTATTAGTGGGGAGGGAAAGGCCTAGTTATATTCTAAGCCCGAGTTGTATATAATAAAAATGCCAGATAAGTTCTGGCATTTTTATTATATACTATTTTATCTTTCGATTAATATCTACTATAGCAATTTCGAGTTTTTGAACTTCTCTTTCTATTTGGTCTACTGCTATCTGTGCCTCCGCAATTTCTCTCTCCCTTGTACTTTGTGAACGTAACACTTTAAAACCAGATACATCTGCTAATTTAGCTTTTGACTTACTAAGGTATTGGTTAGCAATGGAGAGCTCATTAATAAGTTTATCCCTGTCAGATTTAAATTTCTCCTGAGCTTCAGCTTCTAACCTTTCTTTTTCCCTTTTTTCCTGTTCCGCAATTTGAGCCTGTTGCTGTTCTAATAAAGCTTGTTGCTGTTGCAGTTGCTCACCTTGCTCTGCATTTGTTACCTGTTCCTGAACTTCCAGACTGCGATGGTTTTGATAACTTGAAAATCCAAGATATGCCAGTATAATTGCAGCAACAGTTGCAGCTATGTAAAAATTTGTTTTCCCGAGTCCCAAAATTTTTGACTCTTGCACAGATGCTTCATAATTATCTGTAGAGTATGTATTTACAGGAGGTGGTGTGGATGTGAAATTAGATACAACAGCAAATTCTAATGGTGGAGGTGTTGTAAAAATAATTGAAAAGCTTTCTATTTCACTAGCATTGACCCATGAAGGCAGGCCTTCATACCATACCTTAGTGTCTTTTGATATGCCTTTTGTCCGTATTTCTTCTATTGTAAACGGGCCGAATTGTTCATTATTTAAATGAATGTAATACTTTGTCATAAGGATTAATTTTATGCTAATATAACAATTTTAAGTAATTTTAACATATTGTCATTTGGGAGTTTATTTAATGCATCTTTTAATGAATTCTCCTAACTTTGTTACATAATAAAAAGCCATGAAAAAAGTAACCGAAGCCATAATACGCAAAGATGCCGCAATAAACAAAGTACAGTTTGATAAAGAGTGGTTTTATAGCCTGGAAGATATGGAAGATTTTTTAAAGGAAGATTTAAGCGGCGTTGAGTCAGTAAGCCTGCCTATGGAAATTTATGGCGAAACCTTTACGGTAAAATGTGCCACCTGGGAAGATATTGAGCGCTTTAGGCACCAGGAGCCGTTACAGGATTTTAAGAGCAGCGTGTTTAGAGATAAGAAGAATTTGGAGAAAGGAAAATAATTGTCCTGAAAAATATTGATAGTATACAACACTATCAATTTCCAAAATTTCAAAGAACAGGCAAAACCGGTTTTCAAAACTTAAGGAAATGGTAGAGCGAAAAATCAGGTAGGTTGTATTGGAATTTCCGATGTAAAATTACGAAAATTTTCTAATATTGTAAACATAATTTTCTAACATATTTTTAACCGGAATTATTACACCGTTTTCATGCATCAAAAAACATGTGCACAAAATAGCCGATTCCGAACTCCGAAAGTGAAAAGTCAGCGTTAAAATTACGTTAAAATGTAAGAATTTACTTTATTCGAGAAAGTCGATAAATGTAAGCCCAAAAATTACGCCGTCGGATAAAAATCCACCTTGGTATGAGCGGATGTAATCGATGCGCAACAGCCTGAATTTACCCCACCCCACATTGTCGAGCCCTATGGTAGCCTCATGATATGGCTTATTTCCCGGTACGGCAAGCGCATGATAACCTGCTACAAGATAGTAGTTTAGCTTATTGAATAGCGGTACTGAGTTAGTTAAGTAACCTTTAAAATGATGCTCTAAATGGGTTTCAAAGTACTGATCGTTAGTACTATGTGTATAATATGGCAAGAAGTTAAATACGTTAAGGTAGCGCTCTGAGCGGCCTACATGGGTTTGGTTGCCGTTAAAATGGCGGTAATCAGTAAAGGCAATGCTGTCAGCATTAAAGAATTTTCCGGCCCTGAAATTCATTCCAAGTTCGCCAACATCCCCAAAATCAAGGTCATACGTTACCCTTGCCGAGATGTGGTCAAAGTTATATTTGTCTTTATTGGCTGCAAAACCCTTATCATACTTAAGGTACAGGCGGGGGTAATCGTTATTGCTTATGGTTTCGCGGCCATCGGGCCTTGTGCGGTAGGTTTGCCCAAAGCTTATGCGTGCCATTAGGCGGGCTTTCAACATGCTGTGCTTTTCAAATGCCGGGGTTGTATTGTCGTCATTATGTAGCATTGGGTTGTTAGATAGATAGGGCTTGTAAGCATCTTTAAGGGTTGAGAAGTTGGTGTTGTTAAACAACGACTTTTTGCGGGTATACTCAAAGCTACCATACAGGTAAAGACCATTGGTAACCTCTTCTTCATAATTGATCCTCAGGAAGTTATTGTCAAAAAGCTTTATGTAATTATCCCTGAAAAATAAGGTGCTAATGCTATTAACTATCTTGTTTATAGGCTTTTCGGGGTTGAATTGCTCTATGCTGCTACCTCCGCTAAGGGTTACTATCCTCTTACTGAAGTTGTTAAACTTGTGTGTGATGAACCCTGTGGCACGCAGGCGCTTTTCGGCAAAGCCATAGTTTAGGTCGGTGCCCACGGTGGTGTAGGTATTGTTATCATGAAATTTGGTGAAGGCTATCCCCGGACCTAACCAATAGGCCTGTACAGTGTTGAAAGCCAGTCTTCTGGCAAGGCCTGTAAAACTTATTTGGTACTTTTCGGGAGTATTATGATACGTGTAACCTAATAGGGCAGAGGTTATGCCAAAGCGGTTGCGGCCACGGTCTATACTATCGGTATAGACCTGGGTATTCCGCTGGGCTTCAACCTGGTCTTTCTTGGTGTAATCCGCTATTTCTTCGGTAGTTAGCGGCACCGGGCGGTTGTCATACCAGTATTGATTAGGCCTGCTGTTAGACTCCGGCTCAAAGTATTGTACTTCGGCGGTAATGCTGTCTTTTGTAAAATTGGGTTTAAAATTATAATCGCTGTATACATAAGTAAATGCACCCGAGGCAGTTACATCAAGCAGGCTAATTTCGAAATCGACCACCTGAACGTTTTTAGTCCATAGCTTTTCCGTATCGTTGTAACCAAATGTTTGCCTGATAGTTAGTGTATTAAGCAGCGGTTGCTTAATGTTGCTGCCCTTTACACTCAAATCTGTAGCAAATATTTCCCAGGTATCATCAACAATGTAAATATAGCCCGCCATGGTTGGCTCGTTATCGGTATTAGGTGTAACCTTTATTTTTCTAACCAGTTGGCCGCCAGCATCTGTAAAGGTACTCTCTGAGATGTATTTGTAATAGTTAAGAGCATTATCGGCAAGGGGAGAGATAACATTAACCTCAAAAGGCAGGTAGTTTTGATAGAAGTCAAAGTTGGCGGCATCGGCATTGTTATAGCTAAAGCCGGTCTCTTCGCCGCTGACCTTGCTTGCCATTACACGCTCATTAATTTTACCCTCTTTATATTTTATACGAGACACTGTTTCAGATAGATAGATAATACCTTCGCCTGTTGTAGTGTCTATAGACTGGCCTAAATCGCCTATTTCCTGGCCAAGTATTTTTTTAGGAACATTTTTAAGTTTTACCAGCCCACGGGAATAGAAATCGGCAGTGTATTGCGCTGTTTTTAAGCTGTTTGCTTTTCTTGCTTTTATAGCATTGCGAATGGCTTCATCTGCAGGATTGCCCGTTGCAATAACCACTTCTTCAATCTGATACTGTTCGTCTTCCAGTGTAACATTAAATTTGTGAGGTAGTTGTGAGATTGTGATGCTTACTTCTTTTGTTTTGTAGCCTATTGACCTAAAAACTAATGTGTATTTGCCTTTTTTGCTGATATCCAGCATATAATTGCCATTTTCATTAGCCGATGTACCGCTATAAGTACCTGATACGGTTATGGCTGCAAAAGGAATGGGATTGCCCTTTTTATCGGTTACCCGGCCTTTTACCTGAGCCCCTGCTATTAGAGTAAACAGCAGCAGTATTATAACGGAAATGTTTTTCATGACTGGAATATAAATGATTGAATGGCAAGCTCGTAGCTTTTAAGCCCGAAGCCAATAATTACACCTGCAGCGGCCGGTGAAATGTATGACTGGTGCCTGAAGGTTTCTCTTGAAAACGTGTTTGATATATGTACCTCAATTACAGGTGTTTCTATGGCTTTTATGGCATCGCCTATGGCTATAGAAGTATGTGTATAGGCTCCTGCGTTAAGGATAATACCGGTGTGACCAAAACCCGTTTCATGAAGCTTATTTATGATTTCACCCTCAATATTACTCTGGTAATAAGATAGTTTGATGCCAGGAAACTTTTGTTGAAGCTCGGCAAGATAGTCTTCAAAACTGCGGCCTCCGTATATTTCAGGTTCGCGTTTTCCCAGTAAATTAAGATTAGGGCCGTTTATAATGATAATCTCCATTAGTGCTTGGTTTATAGCGTAAAAGTAGGCATTAGTGCCGCTTGCAGTATGAGGTTTAATAAATAATTTAACATAAATGCCAATAAAAAAACCGGTAATGCTTTAAAAGCAAACCGGTTTTTATATTTATTTCAAAATTTTTAGAAAAAGTAACCTACAGATAGCTGAAACACACCGTTTTTAACGTCGCCCACTACTGCATCATCATTTACTTTTGTAATACCAATGTTATACCGTGCCTGAGCAAAAAGCCCGGCAATAATTTTAAGCTCAAGACCACCCGAAGCAGCTAGTTCAAATTTTTTGGTTTCAAAAATATCACTACCATCGTTCACTAAAAATGAAAACTGCGGCCCGGCTGTAAGGCTCAGTGTATTAGGTAATATATAAAATTTAGCCAATACCGGTACAGAGATATAATCAAGGTTAATATCCCTGCTGGCATCAAGTGCATCTTTATATTTACCACCTACAGTAGAGAAAATACCTTCAGCCTGTACAGAGAACATTGGCACAACGTTAAGTTCGACTACCGCACCGGCATGAAAGCTGGTAATACCGTCTGTATCTACATCGCCGTTAAAATTTGCAAAGTTTGCTCCGGCCTTAATACCAAAGTCAATTCCCTGTGCCTGAGTAGCTAAACCGCTTACAAGCATTGCTGTTACTAAAAGGATTTTTTTCATTGTTGTTATAGTTTAAAGTTGGATTACGTTAAAAAATGTAGCCTAATGATAGGCTAACCACATTGTTTTTAAGGTTTGCGCTTTGTGCAACTTCTTTAGTACCCGCATAATACCTTGCCTGTGAAAACAATCCCTGGGTTATAAAAAACTCTATACCGCCTGCAAAGCCAAAATCAAAAGTTTCGCTTTTATAAGGCGCAAAATTGTCAGATTCGCTAAGCAGCATGCCAAACTGCGGCCCTGCCTGTATATTAAAATTACCGTTCAAGTATACCTTTAGCATAACTGGTACACTAAAGTAATTCAGCTTAATTTCCTGATTGTTAACCTTTGCACCATTTACAGAGTATAATAATTCTGGCTGAACGGTTAGGTGTTCCAGTATATCCACTTCATATAGCGCGCCTATGTGATAACTGGTAAGAACATTAAAATCGTTAGCATTGTTACCGCTTAGGTTGGCAAAATTAAAGCCACCCTTAATACCAAAAGACTGTGCCTGAGAGGTGTATAAACCACAAAAAATAAAAGCAGCAGCAAGTAAAAATTTCTTCATCAATATACTATTGGTTAATTAAAAACAAATGTAAATAAAGTAGTACTAATATTGATTTTATTTAACCCTATTTTGACATTTTACTTTTTCATTAAGTTTTGTTATTGTTGCTTTTAGTGTTAATTTTTTGTGATTTATTCTGAATTAGATTGTTATAGTAGTCAATTGACTTCGATTTTTATCGCCGGCCAATTTTTGTAACCCTATTGATTTTACTATATTAAAGTTTTAACTTTTTGTAAACAGTTGCTTAATAATAACTTAAATAATTATTAAATAACATGATTTTTTCTTGTTAAAATCTTATATATATTTACACTACTAACAATAAAAATACACTACAATGAAAAAAACCTTATTATCTCTGGTAGCATTATTTGCTTTTGGAGTTGTTACAGCGCAGGAAGAGCCTGCAACGGCAGGTTACAGCAACGGAGATGTTTTTGCTTCAGGAACTATTAGCTTTTCATCTGAAAAGACAGGCGATTTTAAAACGAATCAATTTACAGTATCACCTAAAGTGGGCTATTTTGTAAGCGACAATATTGCACTTGGTGTTTCGCTTAGCTATATTTCGTCTACAGAGGATACTTATGACGGCAATTTTGGGGTATATGAGCAAAAAACTACTGGATTTGAGGCAGGTGCTTTTGGTAGGTATTATTTTATGCCGGCCAGCAGGTTTTCTGTTTTTGCACAGGTTTATGCAGGTTATGCAACTGCTAAGTATGAAGTTGAAGTTTACCAAATGGAATCTAAGGCAAATGGATTTGGTTTTGAATTTGCACCTGGCTTTAACTACTTTGTATCAGATCATTTTGCCATAGAAACAACATTTGGGTTATTAGGATACAATAGTATTAAACCTGATAATGCTGGTGCTGAATCTACAGATAGTTTTAATATAGGTCTTGACCTTGCCAATATCAATTTTGGTATAGTATACAAGTTTTAATCTTATAGGAATAAAATAAAGCCTCCCTATTAAGGAGGCTTTGTTATGTATGAATGATAGGTTTTTAAAATTTAAAACCTATACCCAGCTGAAATACTGAGTTTTTAACATCCCTATCTTTTACAATATCTGTAATGCCCTGGTTATATCTGGCAGTTGCAAATATGCCCATTGGCGTTTGAAATGTAAGACCTCCTGAAACTCCAAATTCAAAGTTTTCTGCAAAATCTGTATCAAGATCACCTGGATCGTTGTTTGGGTCGGCATCTATTTCTTCGTTTACCTTAAAGCTAAATTGCGGGCCAGCTTCAATGCTTAGGCCTTCTAAAATATAAAATTTAGCAAGTACCGGTACATTAATATAGTCCAACTGATATTCTACCTTGCCGTTGCCAAAGTCTGCGTCAGTTTTAAATCCCTGGCCGCTATAAAGAGCCTCTACCTGTATCGAGAAAATTTCTGCAATAGGGAATTCAGCAAATACACCTGCGTGGAAACTGGTGCGCGAATCTGGGCTGTCAAAATCGTTGCCGGAAACGGTTGCAAAGTTAACACCACCTTTAACACCAAAGCTTGGCGACATGCTGCTGGAATTGCTTGCATCTTCCTGTGCACTGGTTACTGATACGGCTCCAAACATTAATGCTCCCGCCGTTAAAAATTTAAATAGTTTCATTTTTATTAAGTTTTAGTTTTGTTTGTCAAAATTATATCATTAAAATTGGGGTAATTCCGAAGGAATTCTTAATTCACAAAACTTTAACCGGTATGAAAAGTTGGGTTAAATATATAAACGAGTATAAAAACTATCTCAGGATAGAGCGTGGCCTATCGGCAAATTCTATAACAAATTATGGTTTTGATATGCAAAAACTCACTGTGTATCTGGAAGTTAAGGACATTGATGCATCGCCCCTTAGTATTACGGATGATATTATACAACAATTTATTTATGATGCTGCCGGTGCAGGTTTAAATCCGCGTTCCAGGGTACGGCTTATATCGGGTCTTAAGAGTTTTTTTAACTATTTAGTGTTTGAAGATTATAGAAAAGACAGCCCGATGGAGCTTATTGAGGTGCCAAAAACGGGCCGAAAATTGCCCGATACGCTTTCTACAGCCGAAATTGACAGCCTTATTGGTGCTATAGACCTGAGTAAAGAAGAGGGCGAACGTAACCGGGCTATGCTGGAAACCCTTTACAGCTGTGGATTGCGTGTTTCTGAACTTGTAAGTTTAAAGATATCTGACCTTTTTTTTGATGAAGGATTTATAAAAATTACAGGTAAAGGCAATAAACAGCGCTTTGTGCCGATAGGGAGCAGTACAATAAAGTTTATAAATTTTTATAAAGATCACAACAGAAATAAGCTAATTGTGCAAAAAGGGCATGAAGACACCTTGTTTTTAAATCGTAGGGGCAAAGGACTTACGCGCGCCATGGTATTTACAATAATAAAACAGCTGGCTGTAGCAATAAGCCTGCAAAAAAACATTAGCCCGCACACCTTCAGACATTCATTTGCTACGCACCTTCTGGAAAACGGTGCCGATTTGCGCTCTATACAGCTTATGCTGGGGCATGAGAGTATTACTACAACAGAGATTTACATGCATCTTGACCGCTCATTTCTTACCAATGTTTTAAACACTTATCATCCAAGAAGATAATAAATGGAACATGAGATAAATTTTGTTAAAAAAAATTTTTTATTCAATTTCTACGACTAATTTTGTATTAAATTCATATTTCTGAAAATGCCCTATTTTGATAATGCAGAAAGCATAGAAGGCTTTTATAAAAAACTGATAAATGAGGTGCCAGACCTTATTTTTAAAGCTGTTTATTTGCAGGGAAGGTTTGTTGTTGAGTATTGTAGCGAATCTGTAAGAGAGGTTTATGAAATGTCTCCTAAAGAATTTAAGGCTAATCCCGATATTTTTTTAGACGAACGCATATATGCTGAAGACAGGCCTGGTTTTCTTAAAAAGATGCAGTATTCTAAAAAGAAGTTGCTGAGGTATGACTATGAATATCGCGTTCAGCTGCCTAAAAAAGGGCAGCGATGGATGAAGATAACGGGCAAGCCGGAGTTAAACCTTGATGGTTCTATTAGTTTTTATACGCGCGTAAGCGATATTACAGATCTTAAAGAGCAGGAACAAAAGCTGCTTATATCTGAAGAACGTTTTGAGTTTGCTATGACAGCTGCCTCTGAAGGAGTGTGGGACTGGGATATGGATAGTAATATTGTATACTTTTCATCACAATTATCTAAATTGATGGGGGGCGAAGAAAAAGTTACTTATGTGCCTAACTCTTTTTGGAGAGACAGGATACACCCCGATGATATTGTGAGTTATGAAAAAAACAAGCAGGATCATCTTTTAAATAAAACACCTATATATGAAAATGTATACCGCATTAAAACCAATAGTGGTATTTATATATGGGTATTAAGCAGGGGTAAAGCGCTCCATTTTGATGAGTTTGGGGTTCCGCATCGTGCCATTGGTACGGTAAAAGATATTACCGACCAGGAAGAACAGCGTATTGAACTGCAGCGC